>DATJFA010000022.1:0-3368 GCA_035496015.1 Terriglobales bacterium
CGCTTGATCTCGTCGACGTCCTCGCGCACGGGATCCTCGGGGCCGAGGCTGTCGAGGACGAGATCCGCGTAGCCGAAAATGGCGGTCAGCACGTTGTTGAAATCGTGCGCCACCCCACCGGCCAGCCGCCCCACCGCCTCCATCTTCTGCGCCTGCCGGAACTGGTCTTCCAGAATGCGGCGTTCGGTCACGTCTTCGGCGATAATCTCCAGCACTTCATCCTTGCCTTCCTGGTCCACCGCCCGCCCGCTCAGCCGCACCGTGATGGCTTTGCCATCCTTGCGCTTCCACTTCACTTCCAGGTTATCCAGGCAGGAGTGCCGTTCATATTCGCGGCGCAGCCGCAGCCGGTCTTCCTCACCCACATAAATGTCGGTCTTGGGATCGAGCGCCCGCACCTCTGCCGCCGAATCGTAGCCCAGCATGGAAATCAGCGCCGGGTTTGCGTCCAGAAACTGCCCTTCCAGGGTGGAGCGGTAAATGCCGTACACGGCGCTCTGCACCAGCGAGCGGTAGCGCGCTTCCGAAGCGCGCAGCGCCTGCTCATGGCGCTTGTGCTCGATAGCGGTGGCGACGTGCTGGGAGACGAAGGTCAGAATTTCTTTCTCCTTATTCCCGAAGCGCACGTCTTCGCTGTAGCTCTGCACCACCAGTACGCCGAAGATAGTGTTGCCCGTTTTCAGCGGCACACCCAGCCAGTCCAGCGATGGCGCCCCAATGCATTCGGCCTCGCCCCGCTGCACCATCCTGTTAAAAACCTCGGGCGTGGCCAGCAGCGGCTCTCCGGAGCGCAACACGTATTCTGTAAGCCCCTTGCCTAAGGGCTTGGGTGCCGGCGTGGGGTCAATTTCGTCGATAAAATAGGGGAAGCTCAGCAGCTTGCTCTCTCGGTCATAGAGCGCGATGTAGAAGTTTCTGGCGCAGGTCAACTCGCCCACGATGGCGTGAATGGCGGCATAGAAGTCCTGCAGCTCACCGGCTGCGCTGGTTAGCTTGGCGATTCGGTATAGCGCCGATTGCAGGGTTTCCGCCTGCTTGCGCTCGCTGATGTCGCGGAAAATGGCGTATACGGCAATGTGCCCCCCGCCCACCTTCACCGGCATGCCCACGATGGAAACGTCTACCACCGTGCCGTCCTTGCGCACGCGCTTGCTTTCCAGGCTGATCTTCTGCCCCTTACTCAGGGCGCTGTGGATGAACTCAATTTCGGCATCGAGTCCGGGCGGGACAATGGTTTCGCCCAGCATCCTGCCCCGCGCTTCCTCCTGCGTGTAGCCGAACATGCGGGTGAACTCGGCGTTAGTGTGGGTGACGTGGTAGCGCGGATCGAGGATGGCGATGGCTTCCGGCGCGCTCTGGAAAAGCTGCTCCAGGTAAGCTCTCTGCACCTGCAGGTCGGCTTCCGGCTCCAGCGTGCACACGCCCGCGGCGCTGCCGCCGTTCCTGGGCGGCAGAGCGTTTACTGAACTGTGCGCGACGGCTTTGGTGCGAGTCTTTCTTTGCGCGGGACGGGTGATTTTTTCACCCATGGGAGATGCCCCTCCGGGTCGCCGAACCAAAACCGATGGTAAGGTTTAACCAGCGTTCTCAGAAAGTTACGGTCGTAATGGTGGTTTTTCCCACGGCCGGCTGGGTTCACCGAGTTGCGGGTCGTGGGCGCCGAACCGGGGTGGTGAAGCGGAGAAAAATTACCAGTTCCAGAGCGGGACTGGCCGCGAGCAGCAGCGGTTTAAACCCCCGACATCCAACCCGATGTCGCGCGTAAAATTGAGGTGTTCGGGAGGCGCTTATGAAGGCGGAGCCGAAGCTCAATCAGGATATGACGGCCATCATTCACAAGACGGGCGAGGATTGGGCCCGCTACTGGAATTCGCGGCAGCCGGACAAGGTGGCACAGCTTTATGCGGAAGACGCCGTGTATCTGCCGCCGAATCATCCTGCAGTGCACGGCCGCCAAGCCATTCGCGAATACCTGAGCCGGCCCCTGCACCACGACTATACCGACCTGAAGTTCGAAGTCACCTACATTAAGCAGACCGGCGATCTGGCCTTCGACGTGGGCACCTACTCCATGAAAGTGCCTAAAGAAAGCGGCGGGCAGCGGCCCGACAAGGGCAAGTACCTGACGGTGTGGAGAAAACACTCCGGCGGCGACTGGCACATCGTGGCCGACTCCTGGTCCAGCGATTTGCCGCACAACCAGTAGTCAGGAGTCGGTAGGACTCGGCAATAGGTAGTTAGTAGCTGGTAGTTGGTAGCTGGAAACGACGATCACCGTCACGTCTAATCACCAGCTACTAACTACCAGCTACTATCTACAAATCTCCTGACTCCTCTTTGCCGAACTGAACGCGCTGCTAATACAATGTCCACTTTGCACTTATATCCTGATGCGAGGAGAACGGAATGCAACGCAAAGCCAGCGCGGAGTGGAAGGGAAGTTTGAAGGAAGGTTCAGGAAGTGTTTCATCCAGCAGCGGAGTTTTTTCGAAAACGCCATTTTCGTTCGGAACCCGCTTCGGCGATCAGCCAGGCACCAACCCCGAGGAACTGATCGCGGCGGCACACGCCGGCTGCTTTTCCATGGCGCTTTCCGCGCAGCTGGGGACTGCCAACCTGACGCCGGAGAGCATCAGGACCAATGCGACGCTCACCATGGAGAAGCTCGATTCCGGCTGGACCATTACTGCTGTTCATCTGGATGTGGTCGGCAAGGTTCCGAAAGCCGATGCAGCGACCTTCCAGAAGCTAGCGGATGCGGCTAAAACGGGCTGCCCGGTTTCCAAAGTGCTGAATGCCAAGATCACGATGAATGCAAAGCTGGAGTAGTTGAGGTAGCGCCGGCGTCCCGCCGGCCCAAACTGCGGGCGGGACGCCCGCACGACAGCCGGCCAGAGGCCGGCGCTACAAATGTGGCGACTCCCGACTACCTAGTGCGACAAGCATTGGCCGACAAAATAACCAAATCCGATGCCGAATGGCGCCAGCAGCTCTCGCCGGAGGAATACCACGTCACGCGGCAAAAAGGGACCGAGGCGGCCTTCAGCGGGCGCTATTGGAACGCCAAGGAGCACGGCACCTACAACTGCGTGTGCTGCGGCGAGCCGTTGTTCAGTTCTGATACCAAGTACGAGTCGGGCACCGGCTGGCCCAGCTTCTGGCAGCCGCTGCAGGAAGACCGGGTGGAGGCGCGAACTGACCGCAGCCACGGCATGGTGCGCGTGGAGGCGCTCTGCGCCCGCTGCGGCGCGCATTTGGGGCACGTCTTCGAAGACGGCCCGGCGCCCACCGGCCTGCGCTACTGCATGAACTCCGCCGCCCTCAAGCTCGAGCCTGAGAAAAAATAATTTCACCACAGAGACACAGAG
>DATJFA010000023.1:0-18839 GCA_035496015.1 Terriglobales bacterium
TGGCGGGCGTGGTCGCGGTTGAACCCACGCAGAGCACATGCCGTCCATCCGCGGTCTCCACCGGTTTCCACTCCATGCTTTCTCCACGCGTGAGAGCCTGAAGCGCTCCACCCTCCACCGGCACACGCCACAGGTGCCGCCGGTCAATATCGTTCTGGTTTGAGGAATACAAAACGCTGCGGCCATCGGAGCTGAGCGTAGTGTCCTCAACTTCAAACGGCCCAGGCGTCAGCAAAGTAGGCGCTCCACCTGCGCTGCTGATCGAGTACAGATGATTCCAGCCGTCCTGCTCCGAGGCAAATACAATCCGGTTGCCGGCGGCAAACTTGAAAGATGTGTCCTCGGTCAGTTCCGGCAGCGAATCGTTCAGCGCCGAACCGCTGTGCCAGATTTCATGTCCCGCGCCGGTGGAAGAATCTGCCACCCAAATCGCCCAGAGATGCGGGCGCTCAGGGATCAGCGGCAGCCCGCGTTCCACCCCCGGCTGGCGCACAAAGGCGACCAGCTTCCCGTCGGGTGACCAGCGCGGCATCGAATCGCGGTCCACGCTCGGCGCCAGGTACACAATGCTGTCGCGGCCGAGTTCGTAGATGCCGATGAAGCTGTGGTCGCCGCGCCGGCTGGCGAATGCGATGCGCTTACCGTCCGGCGACCAGCGCGGGCTCACATTCTCTCCCCGCACCTGCGCCAGTTGCTGCGCTTTTCCGCCAGCAACCGGCGCAATCCATACCTCCTTCTTCCCCGCCCATGCTACCGATTTGCCATCGGGCGAAATCTGCAGGTCTTCGCAGTCCTCGCCCGCGCAGTTAATTTCTCCCAGCAGCCGCGGCTCTCCTCCCGCCACCTCCACCGCCCAAACCTCATGCTTGGCCCCATGTACGTTGCTGGTAGGATTCGTTACGTCGGCGCTGTCCTCGAACAGTTCTGTCCCGCGTACATACACAGCGGTTGCGCCGTCCGGCGTGAGCGCGAGCGCCGGAATATCCTGACCATCATCGGCGCTGTAATGGGTGATGGGGTGGGCGCGCAAGTCGGGTGCATCTGCTACCCAGATGTTGCGCACGCCACGCTGGTTGAACACCCAAGCCACGCGATCGCTCTTTGCGGCGGCTACCAGGTGGTCGGGAAAGGAATAGCTCATCACCTGTTCCAGCGTGAAGCCGGCCCAGGCAGCGGAATGCAGGCAGAGAAGCACACAGATGGTAGCCAAACAGCGCAGGATTTTCGGGAGCATGACGCGCCAGCCTACGCCATCGGTGGCGTGCTTGCCAAGCGCCGCGCTGTGGCGCGCGGGCGCCCTCGCCCGCGCGTGTTCTCTCAATACGTTTTTAGCCTGTCATCCTGAGCGCAGCAGCCGAAGAACCTTGCGCTTTGCCACCCCATAGCAACCATTTCCGGGAGTTCTCCCACGTTGTTTGCTGAAACTCCTTTTCGACTTGGCGCCGGCGCCCCCACCCGCGGTCGCCGCGGTCGTCGCCCTCCGCAGCATGGCGTCATGGTGAGGCGCTTCAGCGCCGAAGCATCTCGCGCGCAGTGACAATCTTGTGCTCACCGCGGCGTAAACTGCGCCAGGTCGTAAATCCCGAGCTGCTTCTCAATGGCCGCGACTTTCTCCACGTACATTTCGAACCCATCTCCGCCAAACGTTTTGCGCTCAATACCTTCGAATTTGTCCCCCAGCGCGTCATATTCGTCCGGCGAAACAACTTTGTGCAGTTCCGGGAAGAGCACCGTATCCTCGCGTGCTTCGTGCGGCGCGTACATGCGCACAAACGCGTGCAGGTCGCCAGCCAGCTGCTCTCGGTCCTGCTCCGTCTTCAGGGCCGGAACTGTCGCCAGAATGCGCTCGGTAACACGCCGGCCGGCCTGATGCTGGGCCAGCAACAAATCCACCAATTCCACCAGCTTGCCTGCCTTCCGAAAGCGCGGAAACAGGTAGTCTTCTTCCAGTTTCTCGTGGTAGTTCTCGATGAAGTCGCGGATTATCTTCGCGGAATCCGTCACCGTTTGCGGCGGAAAGTCGCTCTTGGCGCGAATCCGGCGGCTAACCTCGTCATAGACCAGCAGCACCCGCTTGAGCACGCCATGCTCGCGCATCAGGTCTTCGTTGGTTGAAACTTCCTCTTCGCCCTTGCCCTTCTGCTTCTGCTCGGCGAGCAGCGCCGGGGCGGCAGCAGCACCCACAACCGCTGCGCCCAGCCAGGGCGCCCCCGCAAGAAAGTTCCTTCTGGTGGTGTTGGTTGTTTGCCGGAAGTTCATTTCCGCCCTCCTTTTGGCCAATCGTGCCTTGATTTGTAAATGGCCGGCCCGCAACCCTCACCTGTTCGGAATCACCGCTTTTCACTGCAGTTGCCAGAGTGGCCGGAGAAATGGCGTGCCGCGCCTTTTTTTCACCCGCAGCAGCTCTCAACTGCATCCAACAACCTTGCAATTACTAACCGGCAGCTTGCATCCGTGCACCCGGAAGAGGTTACGATACCCCGCATGTCGCCTTACCCTGCGCCCTTGAGGCGGGCGCTCTCAGCCTTGTGCCTGCTCTTATTCCTGGTGACTGCCGCGCCGCCTTCGGTCGGTTACTCCGTGCTGAGCCACGAAGAGGTCGTGGACCTGGTCTGGGCCGATTCCATCCGCCCCTGGCTGATGCAGCGCTTTCCCAATGCCACGCCTGATGACCTCCGCCGCGCCCACGCCTATGCCTACGGCGGTTGTCTCATTCAGGACATGGGCTACTATCCCTTCGGCAACAAGCGCTTCAGCGACCTCACCCACTACGTCCGCAGCGGGTACTTTGTGGAATCCCTTCTCGCCGAGGCCTCCGACTTAAACGAACTCTCCTTTGCGCTCGGCGCCCTGGCCCACTATGCCTCTGACCTCAATGGCCATCCCTACATCAACCGCGCTGTCGCCGTGCGCTTCCCCAAACTGCGGCAGAAATATGGCGATTCGGTCACCTACGAGGACGATCCCAAGGCTCACATCCGCACTGAGTTCGGCTTTGATGTGACCCAGGTCGCCAAGAACCGTTTCGCCTCTGACCGCTACCACGACTTCATCGGCTTTGAAGTGGCCACACCCCTGCTGGAGCGCGCCTTCGAGCGCACTTATGGCATTCCCCTGACCGATCTCATCCACAACGAGGACTTGGCCATTGGGACTTACCGGCGCGGCATAAGCAAGGTGATTCCCGAGATGACCAAGGTGGCGCTGCTCATCAAACCCGCCGATCTGGTGCAGGAAAAGCACAACCGCAACCAGAAGCGGTTTCTCTATCACGTTTCTCGTTCCTACTATGAGCGCGAGTGGGGCAGCCAATACCGCCGTCCCGGCTTTGGCGCTCGCTTCCTGGCTTTTCTCTTTCACCTCATCCCAAAGTTCGGCCCCTTCCGCGCCGTGGATTTCGTGCTTCCTAACCCCCAGACCGAGGATATGTACCTGAAGAGCATGGACGTAACGCTCGCGAACTACCGCCGGTTACTGGACGACGTAAAAGCTGGGAAGTTGCAGCTAAATGATCGCGATTTTGACACCGGTGGAGTTACCCGCGCAGGCGAGTACAAACTCACGGATGATACCTATGCCGCGCTGCTTGACGGCCTGGCCCGTCGCCACTTCGATAACGTCAGCCCCGACCTGCGCGGCAATATTCTGGCTTTCTATCGCGATCTTAATGCCCCCATCGCTACCAAAAAGCACCACAAAGAATGGGAGCGCACCCTCAGCCAGTTGCAGCAACTGAAAGATGTTCAGGTGGTGTCCGCGCCCGCTCCCACCCCGGCAAACTAGATCTTGCAGACCGCCTCACTCCAGCCCCTTCAGGGGCGAAATAGGAAAGCCCAGGACGGCAGTCCTGGGTAGGCGGCAAAAAGCACGATCGAGTCCCGTAGGGACGGCACGAACAAGTGTATGTCGGACGATCGGTGCTGCAACGAAGGTGGAGCAAAAACCGCATCACCCGCGGAGCGGCGGCATAGTAAAGCCCAGCACGGAAAGTGCTGGGAACGCCTCACCATTACGGCTGTAAGCGGAAAAAACCTTACAAACCGCTGCATTCCGGCACTTCGCTAATCGTCCAACCCACTGATCCTGAAGGGACGGGCCGCTATATGCCGCCTCTGCCCGACTGGCCTTCCGCCCACTATCCCCAAAGTAACCTGTTTGTGGTTCCCAACGACATTATCATCCGCACTAGATGGACTCCAGGCCCGGCCCCCGCCACCGGTGTCTTTGTGCGCGCTATGACGATTTGCCGACAACTGGCTAAAGGCACGGCTGTGGGTCTCGCGCTTTGTTTTCTAGCAGTCCTTGTCCTGGCCATGGGCTTGTTCTCACCGGCTTTCGCTGCTGACCCCGATTCTGATTGGTCTGCGCGGGTGCGGATTGTGGTCAAAGCCGGCGATCTGAACCAGGCGCTGTCCTTAACCGAAGCCCGCATTGCCGCCGCTCCCTCTGACCTTGAGGCCCATGGCTGGAGAGCTCGCCTTCTCGCCTGGAAAAACCGCCACGCTGAGGCGGCGGCCGAATACCGCTTTGTGCTTTCGCGCAAGCCCGATGATTTGGATATGCTGCTCGGCCTCGCCGACGTCCTGCACTGGGCTGGCAAAGACTCCGAAGCTCTCCAGGTGCTCGATCGCGCCCACGCCGTGGACCCCGGCAACTCCGATGTTCTTGTGCGCCGCGGCCGCGTTCTCGCCGCGCTAAAAAGAAATGCCGAGGCGCGCTCCAATTTCCGCCAGGCCCTCGCCTTCAATAGTGCCGACCAGGACGCTCGTCTTGGCCTGGACGCCCTCGCCGGCGAAGACCGTCACCAGCTCCGCATCGGCACCGATGTGGATGCTTTCAACTACACCGACACAGCTGCCACTGAAACCCTCTCCCTCGCTTCGCGCTGGAATTCTTCCTGGGCGACCAGCCTTACCTTCAATACCTACCAGCGCTTTGGCCAGAGCGCGGGCAAACTCACCGCAACCGTTACCCGCAACCTCACGAGAAACGACTGGCTGACCCTAGGCGGCGCAGGCGGGCAGGATCACGGCGTCATCCCCAAATCAGAAGCATTGTTCGGATACGGGCACGGCTTCCGCCTCGGCAACTCAGTTATCCGTGGCATCGAGGCTTCCTACGACCAGCACTGGTATTGGTACTCCACCGCGCGCATTCTCACCCTTGGCGGCACAACGCTGGTGTATCTGCCTCGCGAGTGGACCTGGCTGCTCTCGGTCAACGCCGCGCGCAGCGCCTTCTCAGGCGTGCCCGGTCATGACTGGCAGCCCAATGGCCGCACCCGCCTTGGCTTTCCTTTGTTTCGCCGCCTCTCGGGAAATCTGACTTTTGCGGTTGGCTCGGAATCGTTCGCGGAAATCGACCAGACCGGGCGCTTTGCCGCCCGCACCTTCGGTGGCGGTCTTCGCTATGTGCTGAACAACACTCAGGACATCAGCGGTTACGTCGCCGCCCAGGACCGTTCCCAGGGACGGAGTCAGACCAGTTGGGGGCTGAGCTATGGCTTCCGTTTTTAGCGTCCTGCCCGCCAAACTCGTCCTGGAAGGAATTTTCGCCTCCGGCGTGGCCATCGGCCTGCTCATCGCCTTCATCGTTTTCCGCCGCTGGTATCGGGGCCGCTATTTCCAGCGGCTTAACCGGTCCACCATGCAGATCCGCGCGCAATGGCCCGCCATTGTCAGGGGTGAAGTTCCTCCCCAGACTTGGCGAACTAACTCCTTCACCTCCGCCATCGTCGAGTCCATCCTCCTGGACAACATTGAGGTGGCTTCGCCGCAGAATCTCCCTCAGTTGCTGCATTGCCTCCGCATCAGCGGCCTGCTGGACGAGCGCATTTACCAGGCGCGGCACGGCAAAGGCTGGAATCGGCGCGTAGCCCTGGTCGCCCTGGGCCGTACCCGTGCTCCGGAAGCCGTGCCCGCGCTGGCCGAGGCCCTGGGCGATACTGCCAGCGACCCGGAAACCCGCATGGCCGCCATCCGTGGTCTGGGGCGCAGCGCTCTGCCCGAGGCCGCCGTTCCCATCATCGAAGGCTTGCTCTCCGGCGAACTCCGCGGCTTCCCTGATTTTCCCATCAAGAACGCACTGGCCAACTGCTGCCGCTCCAGCGCCCCGCTTCTGGTCAAATACCTGCAATCGGCTTCCGGACCAGCCCGCGAACTGCTCGCCCGTGTGCTGGGGGAGCTGGCGACAAAGGATTTGGGCGACGAGCTTCTGGTGCTGGCCACGGACCCTTTGCCGGAAGTACGGGCCTCCGCCGCGCGCTCCCTGGCGCACGCTGATCCCGACCTTGCTTTCCCAACATTGGCGGTGCTGGCCAACGACCCCGAGTGGTTTGTCCGCCTCCGCGCGGTGGTCGCCGTCGGATTCCTAGAGGACAAGCGGAAAATCCGCGTTTTGCTCCGCGCGGTATGCGATTTGAACCGGCATGTGCGCCAGCGCGCCGCCACCGTGCTCGCCAAGATGGAACCAGACCTGAACGAGATTCTTATCCGGATCGTGTCCACGGAAGACCGCTACGCACTGCAGTCCTTCATCTCAGAACTGGACCGTACCGGCAAATTCGACATCGTGGTCAAGGCGCTGGAGTCGGACTCCGACCGTCGCTTTGCCGCTCCCATCCTGTTGCGCTCGCTGGAGCAGGGCAAGGCCAGCCTGGAGCTGACTCCCGCCAAATCCCAGGAAGTGCCACGCTAATGCTCGCCTTGGTCCAATTCCTTACTTTGGTCCTGTTCCTCTATTATCTGGCCTCTAACGTCATCTACGTCTTTCTGCTCACGGCTGCCATCCACAAGAGCACGTCGCACCAGCAGCGCCTGGGCAGCCTCCGGCTGGAGAACCTGTGCCAATCCGCTTTTACTCCGCCCATTTCCCTGGTGGTCCCCGCGCATAATGAAGCCGGAAGCATTGTGGATTCAGTGGCCGCACTTCTCGACCTGGAATATCCCCATCTCGAAATTATCGTGGTGAACGATGGCTCAACCGATACAACCCTCGACCGGCTGGCACAGGGGTACCAGTTGGTGCCCGCGCACATTCTCTATGTGCCCGAGATTGCTACCGCTCGCGTCAAGCGCCTCTACAAAAGCTTGCCTCAGCCCCGCCTCATGGTTGTGGACAAAGAATCAGCGGGCAACAAGGCGGACGCCGTCAATGCCGGACTGAACGCGTGCAACTCGCCCTTTGTCTGCGTGGTGGACGCCGATTCCCTGCTGGAACGCGATTCCCTCATGCGCATCGTTGCCGGCATTTTTTCCGACCCCGGCTCGGCCGTGGCCGCCGGCGGCATCGTGCGTGTCCTCAACGGCTGTTCTGTCAGCCGAGGGCGCCTGCAGGCCATTTCCCTCCCCCGCCGGCCTATCGAAATTCTTCAGGTCATCGAGTACCTGCGCGCTTTTCTTGTAGGACGGGAAGCCTGGGCGTACTTCAACATGCTGCCCATCATTTCCGGCGCCTTTGGCATCTTCCGCCGCGACCTGGTGCTCCGCATTGGCGGTTTTCGTCCGCAGGCTATCGGAGAAGATATTGACCTGGTTGTGCGCCTGCACCGCTATCTGCGGGAGCAGGGCATGGAATATCACATCAGCTTCGTACCTGATCCCACCTGCTGGACGGAAGTGCCGGCCGACCTCAAATCCCTGGCCCGTCAGCGCGCCCGCTGGCAGCAGGGGCTCATGGACACGCTCTGGCGCAACCGCGACATGCTCTTCCGCCGCCGTTATGGCCGCATTGGCCTCTTCCTTTTGCCGTACATGTTGGTCTTTGAACTGGCAGAGCCGGTAATGGAGCTGGCCGGCTACCTCACCATTGTTATCGCCGCCCTCATGGGCAGCCTCAGCCCGCGCCTGGCTTTCGAGTTCCTGCTGTTTGGCTACGCCTTCGCCACTGCGCTCTCTGTAGGCGGCGTCCTGCTCGAAGAAATCACCTATCGCCGCTACGCCAACTGGCGCGACGTATTGCGCTTGCTGGTCTTCTGCTTCCTGGAACATTTCCCTTACCGCCAGCTGAATCTGCTGTGGCGATTGCAGGGATTGTGGAACCATTTCCGCCGCAATACCTCGTGGGGAGAGTTGAAGAAGACGGGAGTGCCAGGATCACTCGTGCCGGCTTCAACTCCACAAGACAATGCCGAGGTTGCGGCGAAGGGCTGACGCTTCATGAACGCACCTGACCAGATTAAACACGAGAATCCCGAGCTGCTTGAAGCCGAGTTGCACGCCCTGGAAGGCCGCGATTTCCAGCTCTGGTGCCTGGGCGGCATTATCGCCCTCATCCTGGGCACCGGCTTTCTCGCGCTGCTTGTGCCGCGGGTGCTCTGGAACGCAGGCAGCGCCCTGAAATTTCAGCAGAACCTCCCGGCATTGTTTCTCGGCTTGCTGGTCCTGCTCTTGCTGGCTGCCATCTACATGGCCCAGCAACGGCTGCGGCTGACCCGCACCCGCCGCCAGCTTGTCGGCCGCCTCTTACAGGCGGAAAGAGTAGCGCGCGTGGATGAGCTGACCGGTCTGTTCAATCGTCGCTCACTTGATGAGCTGCTCTCTCGGGAAATGGCCCGGGCTCAGCGCACCGGCAGCAGGCTTTCCGTCGTCATGGTTGACATTGACGGATTCCGGGCTCTCAATGACCGCTTAGGCCATGTCGTTTCCGAGCGCATCCTGCAGGAGGTATCGCGGATGCTCAAGCGCAACTTTCGCGCTGCCGACATTCTTCTGCGCTATGGCGTGGATGAATTCCTGGCTATCCTGCCCGAAACCGATCGTCGCGAAGCCCAAATCGCCATGGATCGCCTTCATGGCGGAGTCGTCCAGTGGAACCGGCGCAACCAGGACTTCGGCTACAAGCTGGCTTTAAGCTGTGGCATTGCCCAGTTCATCCCCGATGCCAGCACCGCAGAGTCCCTGGTGGAAGCCGCCGACGCGGAAATGTACAACCTGCGCCAGGCCCGCCGGGGCATTTCTTCCCCGCTGCCGAGCGCTAAGACCTTTAACACAGAGAACGCAGCCAAAACCACCTAACGTGTGGGCATGGGGCTCTGCCCCGTGCAGGGCGGGGCAAAGCCCCGCCCCCACACAGTCTGGCGTAACCGCATCTTACTTCTGCTTTTTTTCTCCTGTTTTTCTCGGCGTCCTCTGCGTTAAGGTTTTTCTGCGTTCTCTGCGTTGAGCTTTTGTTTTACGCGACGCGCTTCTCGCGCCCGCGCTGCTGAATAGCCGGATCATTTCCTTATTGAACGCCGGAAGGTCCGAGGGCTGCC
Organism: Terriglobales bacterium; assembly: GCA_035496015.1. Classification (GTDB taxonomy): domain Bacteria; phylum Acidobacteriota; class Terriglobia; order Terriglobales; family Acidobacteriaceae; genus JAICWP01. Next base: position 9,254 of record DATJFA010000023.1, read on the forward strand.
GGCTGCTCACCCAGTTCTTATCGCGCACGCACTCCGCGTCCTGCCATTCCGCCCCTGCATTGCGGAGGTCATCCTGAATAGTGTGATAGCTGGTCATCTTGCGCCCGCGCACCAGCCCGGCTGAAACCAGCAGCCAGGGACCATGGCAGATGACGGCTATGGGTTTTCCGGCACGATCCATCTCGCGCACGAAATCCTGCGCCTCAGGTACGACCCGCAGCGTGTCCGCATTCAGGGCGCCTCCGGGGATTTGCACCCCGTCGAACTCGGAAGCTTGCACCTGGTCAAAGGTCAGGTCTACATCCACCTGAATGCTCTTTTCATCATGACGGACGGCCTGGATCTTGCCCGGCTTCTGTGAAATCACAACCGTCTTGGCGCCTGCGGCCTCCAGGGCCTTTTTGGGCTCCGTCAGCTCTGATTCCTCGAAATCCTGGGTAGCGATGATTGCTATCTTCATTCCACTGAGTTCTTGCGCCATTGCTCATCTCCCTTCAAATGTGAAAGTTAAAGCCCGCTCTCGCCGGTCAGGGCGGGAGCGGGCGGGTGCACAGCATTATGTTTGAGGACGTTAGCTGTGAACGTAGGACTGCTTGTTAGGGAGAAGCCTGGAGCGGGGCGGAGGTTGGCTAAGACGCTGCGCATTCAGCACTCAGCAGTGGGCACTTAGCAATTAGCATTTAGCACTTAGCCAGTGGGCTAAATGCTAAGTGCCAATTGCTAACTGCCTGGGGGCTGAATGCTGATTGCTGAATGCTGAGTGCTTCCTCGGGCAACGGCAATACCCGCGGCCGGCCAAATGCCAAGTGCCAACTGCTAAGTGCTTCTTTTCAGCTGCCCGCACGCCGCGTAAATGTCTCGTCCGCGCGGCCGGCGAATAAACGTGGGCACCCCGCCGCCCATGAGCACCTGCTGAAACGCCAGCACCCGCTCCTGCGCCGGCGTGGCAAAATCAATCCCTGGACCCGGATTCAACGCAATCAGGTTCACCTTGGCCCGCAAGCCGCGAATCAGCTCCAGCACTTCCCTCGCGTTCTCTAACGAGTCATTCACTCCATCCAGCAATACATATTCGAAGGTGAGCCGTTCCCGGTTGCGCAGGGGAAATTCACGCGCCGCCCGCAGCAGCATCTCCAGACTCCACTTGCGGTTAAGGGGCATCAACTGGCTGCGCAGCTCATCATTGGACGCGTTTAGCGAAATGGCCAGCTTGGGCCGAATCGCCTCGCGCCCCAGGTCGTAGATCCGGGGCACTATCCCGGCGGTGGAGACGGTCATCCGCGATTGAGGAATGCCTACTCCTTCTGCCAGCAAGCGCACGGCCTTCATGAAGTTATCGAAATTCAACAGGGGCTCGCCCATGCCCATGAACACCAGGTTCAGTCGCTCCCGCCCGGGAAACGCCTTCTGATCGTTGAGCGCGGTGATGATTTGGCCGACGATCTCCCCCGCCGTCAGGTTGCGCTTCACCCCCAGCAGGGCGGTGAGGCAGAACTCGCAGCCCACAGCGCACCCCACCTGGCTGGAAACGCATATTGTCGCCCTCTGCCGCTCTCGCGCCTTTTCTTCTTCGTCGCCGGCTTCGCTCCCGTCTCCCGCCTCGCCGGAGTCGCCTTCCGGCATCCACACCGTCTCCACGCTTTCTCCGTCGTCAAAGGCCATCAGGTATCGCACCGTGCCGTCGCTGGAGACAAAGCGCTTCTGTATCTCGGGCTGGCCTACGGCGTAGCCCCGTTCGTTCAGCAACTGACGAAAACTCTGCGGCAGAGTGGAGATTTCGGTGGGCGATTCGATTCGGTCCCCGTAAATCGCCTGAAAGAGTTGCCGGCCCCGGTAAGCGGGCTCCCCGGAGCTTTCGGCAAGGTCTGTAAGCTCTTGAATATCAAGGCCTAAAAGTGCGAGTTGTGGCACTCCCGACATGCATCCCGGGCTTCTCTCGGCCCTTCTCCGGTATTGTACCGGGCGCTAGAAGCCGCTTCCCGGCGCCATTTGGGTTTTGGATTAATAATCGTCTGTAAACAATTGAAAATGAATAAGTAACACATATGTAGCCGGAGGCGCTCAGCTGTGTCACAATTGTATTGGCTGATATTTCCGCTCCTTCTCCTCTTAGCCGGCCTCAGGTGACAACATGGTTCAAGAACTGAGCAACATCTCCCGGGAAGCATTGCCGAATGGCCTGACTATCATCACGGAGGAGATGCAGCACATCCGTTCGGTCTCCATTGGAATTTGGATAAAAAGCGGTTCGCGCGACGAGGACCCGAAGTGGAACGGCATATCCCACTTCGTTGAGCACATGGTGTTCAAAGGCACCAAGTCGCGCACGGCGGAGGACATCGCCCGCCAGGTGGATTCCATCGGCGGCAATATGGACGCCTTCACCGCCAAGGAGTGTATCTGCTTCAACGTAAAGGTTCTGGACGAGCACCTGCCCATCGCCATGGACGTCCTTAGCGACCTGGTGCTCAACCCCATCTTCGACGTCAAAGACATCGGCCGGGAGCGCGGTGTGATCCTGGAAGAGATCAAAATGGACGAAGATAACCCGGACTACCTGGTCCATGAGATCTTCACCCAGAACTTCTGGAAAGACCACCCGCTGGGCAAGCCCATTCTGGGCACGAAGGACACGGTAAAGCGCTTCGAACAGCCCATTCTGTTCGATTATTACGGCGAGCGCTTCAATCCCGGCAACCTGGTGGTGTGCGCCGCGGGACACGTTGACCACAGGCAATTCGCCGATCTGGTGGTGGAGAAGTTTCAGAATCTCAAGCCGCGCTCCAACGGCTATCACACCGCCCCGCCCAAGATTAATCCCCGCATCATCATGCGCAACAAGAAGGCGCTGGAGCAGGTACAGATCTGCGTGGGCACGCCTGCCTATCCTCTGGCACACCCTAAGCGCTACGGCTCCTACATCTTGAACACCGTGCTGGGAGGAGGGATGAGTTCGCGCCTCTTCCAGAATGTGCGTGAGCGCCAAGGGCTGGTCTACGCTATCTATAGCGATCTAAACCCCTACCGGGATACCGGCTGCCTCTCCATTTACGCCGGCACCTCGCGCGAATCGGCGCCTAAGGTGGTGGGTTCCATCGTGGCCGAGCTGCGCCGGCTAAAGAACGAGCCCGTGCCCGACGATGAGCTGCGCCGCGCCAAGGACCAGCTCAAGGGCAGCCTGATGCTTAGCCTGGAATCGAGCACAGCCCGCATGTCCAACCTGGCCCGCCAGGAGATGTACTTCGACCACTTCTTCGGGCTGGATGAGCTGATTGAGAGAATCGAGTCAGTTACGGCCGAGGACGTCCGTGCCACCGCGGAAGAGTTTTTCCGCCAGGAGATGCTGGCCGTCACCGTGCTGGGCAACCTCAACGGGCTGAAGATTTCCCGCGACCAGCTAGCCTGCTAAAAACCCTTTCACCACAGAGGACACAAAGGGCACGAAGGAAAATCGGGCTTAAGACGATTGATTGGCGGTGTTCCGTGCTGCGCGGCCCGCAAGCCAATCTTGAACAATAATCCCCTATCTTCCTTTGTGTCCCTTCGTGTCCTCTCTGGTTAAGGCTTTTCGCGCCCTGGGCGATAGAGTTCCATGAAGTGCACGTGGCTGACGATTCCCGTCTCGGGATTCATTTCGGCGGTGATGCGGTAGGTGTCGCGGCGGGCGACGTAGCCCTGGGCTTCCAGTTCCATTACCTTCTGGTGGAAGAGGTCAGAATCCCACTCGCTGACTACGATAGTGTCGGTCATGGCGGAAAAGTAGCTGGTAGCTAGTAGTTGGTAGTTGGTATCTTAGCGCCTTCAGGGATTCTACATAAGAGGCGACCACAGCCCACCAACTACTAACTACCAACTACCAGCTACTCTGCTTGCAGCCACCACTTTCGGTTTGCGGATAAAGGTTGCTGCGAGATTCACCGCGAACGCGGTCACCGCGCTCAACTCGATGACTGCCGAAACCGGCAGCAGCGACCAGGCCCAGTGGGCAAATCCCTGATAGGCCAGAGCTTCGCAGGAGACGCGCAGCGTGCACCCCAGGGTCAGCAAGGCCAGCGCGGCAAACATCAGGCGGGGGCTGAACAGCAGCCGCATCCCAGAAAAGGCGGGCAGAATGCGCTGGCCGACGCAGAACACCATCATGGCCAGAAAGCCGACAGTAAGGGCGTGCCGCGAAGCTCCCCATGCGCCCTGTGCGTCACGAAGGCTGGCCGCCCAGATTCCCAGCGAGGCGGCAATTACCAGCCACACATAAGCCAGCCGCACAAATAGCGGAAAGCTGCTGTGCACGCCCTTGATCTTGGGCGCGTGCTGCGGCGGCTCAAACAACCGCAATGCTGCGATGGCCACGAAGCTGCCGGCCAGCAGCAGCGTACTGGCGAATAATGCCCATCCCGCCAGGGCACACACCACGCCTGCCGTATTCAGCCCTACGGCCGCAGCAGCCGCTTTCCCCGCACCAGCCGCAGGCCGAGAAACACCGGCAGCCACCTGGCGCTGAATCCCCACACAAAGGGCACCAGAAAGCCCCAGGTAGAGAGGACCAGGAAGCGCTGATCGAAGGCAGGCGGAAACGATGGCCCGACTCCTTTTGCGGAAACCGCGATAGCCTCGGCCAGGTTGACCGCCAGATCGGCCAAGAAGCCGAGTGACGCGATAATCACCACCCAGACCCACAACTCCAGCTTCTGTTTGCCCGCGTCTTTGGCACTGTGCCCGGAAACAGCGCTCAGAAAGATGACGAAAGCAAGTACTTCCGCCGCCGCGCTGGCCGGCAAAAGCGGCCGCCAGTGCCACTGGTAGACATTGGCGACCCAGCGCAGGGCCACGGCCGCCGTCCACAGCACCCAACACAGCCAGGCCGTCCACAACGCAAATGGTTGGGCGGCGCGCCGCAACTTGGGAATGGAATAGAACCCAATCCCCAGGATGAAGCTGCCGATCCAGCCAAAGATCTGGGCGTGGCCATGGGCCTGAATCCACGCCGGGGGCACCGAGTCAGCGGCGTGGCGGTTGGTGATGGAGATGAGGTTCCACACACCAAGGAAGGTTCCTGGCAGCAGCATGAAGGCGAGGCCGGCGCTGACGTAAGCCATCAGCAGACGGGAAAGGGCTTTCTCCCGCGCACGCGTGATCTCAAAGATCTCTTCAGGCGTGAGCGCCCTTCCCTGCTGCACTTCAATGCGTGTAGCCAGATCTGCCATAGGTTCCGTTGCAATACCCGCGTAGGGACAGCCGCCGGGACGGCGGTGCTACGGTTAGCTGCCTCGCTCCATCTCCACCGCCCGCGGAAACAGAATGTTGTTTTCCAGGTGGATATGCTGATGCAGGTCGCGCTCGAACTCATCCAGCGTGCGGTAGAGCGTCTGGAAGCTGATGCACGCGTCCTGTGGTGGCGTGTAGCCGCCGCTTAGTTCGCGCATTTCGTGCAGCGCCTGTCCGGCATCGTCGTGCTCCTGGATCATCATCTGGACCGGGTTCCGGACCGTGCCAAACATGGGCGGCATAACGGGCCGCCGCTCCAGCACCGCCTCCTCCATGCGGCTGATGTAGGGAAACAGAACCTGCTCTTCCTTCATCATGTGCATGGTGAGCTCCTGGGAAAGGCCGGCGAAGAGCTGCTTGATTTTTGTCAGTTCGGGATGGCGCTGCCCGTGAACCGAGCACACCTTGGCCAGCAGCGGCTCCAGCCGCTGCAATTCCTCGCGGGTATAGGCGTGATGCGTCTCCACAATATGGTCAATCAGATCGGAGAGCAGCTCCGCCTTCCAATCCTTGTTGCCGTTCGTGTTCCGGCCCTGGCCGGCCGCTTGCAGCGACTCCAGCAGCTTGTCAGGCGCCACATTGGCCGAGGCGCAGGCCTCGCGCAGCGATTTGCCTCCGCCGCAACAGTAATCAATGCCAAACTTCTCAAAGACGCGGGTGGCTGCGGGATTGTCCACCGCCAGGTCGCGCACCGTCCGGTTCAGATCAACGTTCATGCTGATGCCTCCTGCAACCAAAGCTAAATGTTGGGCCGAGGCCTGCCCATGACTTTAGTCACGGCTTGGTCCGGCGAACCGGCGGCCCATGCAGCGGCGGCCCTGTGCTACGATTCGCTAGTTCCTCTACAGCGGAGAAGGCTCAACCATGCAGAAGAAGACCATCATCCTCGCTGCGCTTCTGGTTTCGGTATTGCTGCTCGCCGGCTGCCCCTCTACCAAGATCGGCGACATTCAGAAGGACCCCGGCAAGTACATGAACAAGCAAATCACCGTGAGCGGCAAAGTAAGCAGTTCCTACGGCGTGCTGGGCATGGGCATGTTCCAGGTGAATGACGGCAGCGGCTCCATCTGGGTGCTGAGCGAGAACTACGGCGTGCCCGGCCAGGGTACGAACGTGGACGTCACCGGGCAGCTGGTGCAGACCGCCAGCTTCGGCGGCAAAAATTTCTCCAACGTGCTGCGCGAAACCAAGCCGCGCAAGTAAGGATAGTTCTGCGCGGTTCCCGCGCGACAGAGTTCCAGCTAAATGTTGGCGGCAACGGCCGCGTTCCAGCCCATGCACTCGCGCAGGCCGGTGATGTGGGCCACGTGATGGCGGCCGTGCCAGGCATAGAGCGCCAGGTTAGTGTCGAGGCGAACGATGCCCAGCTCGGGGTGGAGGAAGGTGCGCTGCCAGTCGCCCTCGGCGATGCTCTCGAGCAACAGCACCCAGCGCTGATGCAGGCACTCCAGCAGGGTCAGCGAGGTTTCCACCGGGGTCTCCCGGGTATCGGCCAGTTCGGCCCACAACTGCTGTTCGTAGGGCTTGATGGTGGGATGGGTTTCGGTGAGCGCCAGCTTGAAACGAATATAGGCATTCATATGGCTGTCAGGCACGTGATGAAGCACCTGGCGCACGGTCCAGCCCTGGGGCCGATAGGGCGTATCAAGCTGCTGTGGGGAAAGCCCCTGCACGGCAGCGCGCATGCTGGCGGGAGCTTCGGCGATCTGGGCAATCAGCTCGGCGCGCCGCTGCGGCGAGAGATTGGATTCCGGCTTGAACTTTCCAATGGGATAGCTGAGGTCGGCCATGGTTTTCTCCTGCGCTATGGATGCTTGGCTATGGCCAGCAGGTGCAGACTTAATCCCATCAGGGCAGGCTCGTGCTCCACTTTGCGGACCCATTCCATAAGCTGGCCGCGGCGCGACTCGTCGGCCCAGCGTTGGGCAAAATCTTTTGCCAGCCAGCCGGGGCCTTCTATGGCGTTCAACTCCAGCAGGGTCAGACCGGCGGCCAGCACCTCCTCGCGCAATTCTTCCGGGCGGTGGAAGAATGCGGTGGTGAAATAGAGAAGGTTGCCGGTAGAGTTGCGATGCTGGCCGTCCACCAGATCCTGCTGCACAATGGGAACGAATTGGGGATCGTCAATAAAGCCGCTGACCAGGGAATCAAGCAGCGAGGCAAAGTGGCTGATGGCAGAGGCAAAGAGCAGGCCGCTGGGACGAAGCACGCGGCGGGCCTCAGCCAGTGCCTTCAGGCGAGCCGGGCGCTCGGTCAGATGATAAAGCGGGCCGAGCAGCAAGACCGCATCGAAGGCATGGTCCGGTTGGGTCAAAGCCTGGGCGTCGCCGACCGCAATGGAAGCAATGCGGCCGGGGTTCTTGCGAACCTGCTCGACCTGGGCGGGAACAAGGTCGAGAAAATGAACTTCGTAGCCGCGCTCGGCCAGCCAATAGCTGTAAACTCCGGTTCCGCCGCCAACGTCGAGAATGCGGCAGGGCGGCGGCAGGTGGCGCAGGATGAGTTCCTGGGTGCGCGCCAGTTCCAGCACACCCCAGCCGGACTGCAGCCGGCCTTCTTCGGTGGTGTTTTCGTAATGGGCCAGCACTTCGCGCATCCGAGCAGTGTAAACGGTGGGAACTGAGGAGTCAGTAGTCAGGACTCAGGAGTCAGCGCGGCCAAAAGCCTACTGAACCTTGAGTCATGACCCTTTACGCGCATGTACGTAATTGTCTGGGAGTTCATAATTCGGGCGGAGTGCGCGAACGAATTCGAAGCGATTTATGGTCCGCAAGGCGATTGGGCCCGCCTGTTCGCCAAAACTGACGGCTACCGACAGACGCAGCTGCTCCGAGACACAAACCATCCCCTGCGTTATGTCACATTGGATTTTTGGACTTCACGGGAGGCGCATGACCGCTTCCGCCGGGAGCACGAGCAGGAGTACATGGCGCTGGATGAGCGTTGCGAGCGGTTGACCGTGAAGGAAAACAAAGTGGGAGAGTTCTTGAGCAGGCAGTAGCGTAGGCGACTCGCGGGCGGGGGCGCCCGCGCCACAAGTGTTGCTGGCCTCAGGAAGTAGTACAAATATGTGATTGGAAATTTTGCGTGGTTGCGATAGCTTCTGCGGAATTTCTAGAGGATGGAGCCACAAATGACCTGGATTCGCACCATATCCCCGGAAGACGACAAATGCGTGCGCGAGGCGATGGAGAGCCAGCGCGCGCTCTATCCCAAGGAATACGCCACGCCGGTTCACCCCAGCGAAGACGGGGCGGCGCCCATCGTGGCCTCGCACAGCCTGATACCGCAGGCGCTGTACCATGCCTTCTCCACCTTCGGGTCGCTGATGTCGCCGGAACTGCCGCTCAGCCGGCGCCAGCACGAGATGATCACCACGGTGGTTTCGGTCACCAACCGGTGCAAGTATTGAATTGACTCCCACGCAGAGTTTCTGCGTAGAGTGACACTGGATGCGGAGTTGGTGAAGGCGCTGGAGGAAGACTACACGCGGGCGCCCATCACAACGCAGGAGCGGGTGATGCTGGATTACGTGGTCAAGCTGACCAAAGATGCGACGCAGGTGCGCCGCGCCGACCACGAGCGGTTGCGGCAGGCAGAATTCGACGACAAAGGAATCCTGCAGATAACCCTGATTGCCTCCTGGTTCAACTACATCAACCGGGTGGCAGACTCGCTGGGCGTGGGGCGGGAGGGCTAAAGCAATCTGTCCGTTGGACGCTGTTTGCGGCGCCTCTGGGCGCATCTCCTGCACAGGCTGGGGCATCCCAACAATCGAGTGCTGCGGATGCGCGCTCGACAGGACGACTATCGTGGCCCGACCTACCTTTCTGATGGCCGAACCGGAACCAGAGCAGGCGCTCTCCGCCCGCAAGCTGGTGCTGGAAACCGCCAAATTCAACGTCATTACCGCTCACTCCACATCGGAAGCGCTGGAGCTTTGTAAATTGTTCCCGGGCACGAACGCGCTGATAGTTCACGGACGCGTTGAAAATTGCAGCGAACTGGTAGAGCAGTACAAGCTTAAGCAGCCGGACAAGCCGGCCATTCTTCTCGCTCCCTCACCTTCCACCTCCTGCGATGGCGCGGACCATACCATTTCCAGTCACAATCCGGAGGAACTGGTGGGATTGTTGCGCCGCTTGTTTGGCAACCCGCGCACTATTGACGGTAAATAGGCCTTCCTGCTGGACAATTCCCGCCGCAAGCTGATACAAAATCCTCGGCGATGGAGTTCGCCGTCAACCGCCCGGCCTGGCTCCTCTCATGAGCGGCTCTTTCCTTGACATTCTGGCCATTGCAGCGCATCGCGATGACGTGGAGC
>DATJFA010000024.1:0-5663 GCA_035496015.1 Terriglobales bacterium
CAGGGCAACCGGAGATGTCCCGCAGGCAAATGGCGAGCCGGATATAGCAATGACGTTCGCGTTCCCCGAACTGATGGAGAACACCGAAATAGTTCCTGAGCCGGAGTTGGCGACGAAAAGTTCGTTGCCGTCTGCACGGACGGCCAGCGAAGTTGGATTAGTGCCGGCCGGAATACGCGGCAATATTTCCCGGAGCGCGCCGGTGGCGGCATTGATGAGGAAAAGTGAGATGTCGCCTTCGCCAGTGTTGGCTACATAGGCGAATTTGCCTGAGGGATGCACAGTAATCGAAGTGGGAAACACGCCTGCCGTATAAGGTGAGCCGGGAATGGCCGTCAGCAGACCACTGCTATTATCCACGCGATAGGCGGCTACCTGGCCGCTGCTCAGAGTTACATATGCCAAGTGGCTGGGAGCGGTGCTGCAGCCGCAGAGCCAGGCCAGCGCCGCCACAAGCAAAGCTGTAGTCCAGAAATGATTGCGTGACATTTGTGTCCTCGTATGCGAGACCGCTTGGTTACCCAATTTCCACTTGATGACGGGCATCATTTGTGGCCCCAGTGCCAAACCAGCCCTGCCGAAACTCTGACGTTTTTCTGGTACACGCCGAAAGTCTTAACTTTCAAATAGTCGGCCTGAAATGCGCGGACCGTAATGTGGTAACGCAGGCCGATGTCGAGACCGCCCCCGCCGCCGTATTCGAAGCCGGTATCGGTGGCTGCGGAAATTCCGTTGCGGGCTGCCCCAAGCAGGCCACGGATAAAGATTCCGCTCCCGTGCCTGCGTAACGTCAGTTGCGGGCCGCCGAGAAAACTGTAGGCGTTGAACGCCAGGCCGTTTTTCTTTCCATAATTGCCGCTGAAATCGGCCACCGCGCCCAGCCAGGGCTTATAAAAATAAGCAGTGCCGCTAGCCGCCCAGCCGTTAAGGCTGGAGTCGTGCGGCAAACCCAGGGAAACGCTGTCGAAGCGAAGGTAAGAATACCCCGCAAAGATGTCCGCTTTGGAGCTTTGGGCCGCGGCCGGCAAGGCCATCAGTAAAGCGAGCACTGCACTTACAACAAGGCGAGAGCGCATTCATCCCCCTGCAACCACCCTAAAGTGTAATGGCAACCGGCGTTGTCCGCGGCGTAAACGCAATACAAACCCGGAACCAGGCGAGGGGTTGCGGAACAATAGTGTAAAGGCTCGATTTGAATCAGCCGCGGCGCCGATGCGGTTTTGTTCGATTGACCGACTCGTTAAGCAGAGCATAAGATTCCGTTTCCCCGGGGAAAACCTAGCTAGCCAAGCAAGACCAGGAGTCTGCCCATGAAAAAGCTCGCCCTCGGAGTTGTGTGCCTGCTGGCTTTCACGCTGTTTGCGGCCTCGTCGGAGGCCCCGCTGCTGCTGCGCAAGCCGGCGCTCAGCCGCACGCAAATCACCTTTAGTTATGGCGGCGACTTGTGGGTAGTAAGTCGCGAGGGCGGGGAGGCGCGCCGCCTGACCACGGGCGTGGGCGTCGAAACCGATCCCAGGTTTTCCCCGGACGGCTCTCTTATTGCCTTTACCGGCGAGTATGACGGCAACCGCGATGTCTACATAGTGCCGGCAGACGGTGGCGTTCCCCGCCGCCTCACCTACCATCCTGGCGCTGACCGGGTCCTGGGCTGGACCCCGGACGGCAAGAGCATCCTCTTTGCTTCGCCGCGCAACAGCTTTATTTCATTTATTGACCGGCTGTTCACCATGCCGCTGAGCGGCCACGGTTTTCCCGCTGAACTGCCTTTGCCCAGCGGGGAACAGGCGTCCTTTTCGCCTGATGGCACGCGCTTGGCCTACGTGCCCCATCCGCAATGGGAACCGGGATGGAAGCGCTATCGCGGCGGACAAACCACGCCCATATGGATTGTGGACCTCGCCACTTCGCAGGTTGAAGCCGCGATTCCACGGGACAACTCCAACGACTCCAACCCCATGTGGGTGGGCGACACGATTTACTTTCTGTCCGACCGCAACGGCCCCGTCACATTGTTCGCCTATGACACAAAGACTAATAAAGTGGCCCAGGTGGTGGCCAATAGTGGCCTGGATTTCAAGTCGGCTTCGGCCGGGCCGGGCGCCATCGTCTATGAGCAGTTCGGCTCGTTGCACCTCTACGATCTCAGCACGCGCCAGGTGCAGGACGTCAATGTGCGCGTGGCTGGCGACCTGCCGCATCTGCAGCCCCATTTTGTGAAAATTGACCCCAAGGACATTCACAACATCGAGCTTTCGCCCACCGGTGTGCGGGCGGTGCTGGAGGCGCACGGCGACATTCTGACCGTTCCTTCCGACAAGGGCGACATTCGCGACCTGACCAACACCCCGGCGGTGGCGGAGCGCGACCCCACCTGGGCGCCGGACGGGAAATGGATCGCATATTTCTCCGATGCTTCCGGGGAGTACAACCTGGAACTGCGCGACCAGAGCGGGCTGGGTGACGTGCGCAAATTCAACCTGGGCAACCCGCCCTCGTTCTTCTATTCGCCCCGGTGGGCGCCCGACAGCAAGAAGATCGCCTACACCGACAAGCGTCTGAACCTGTGGTACGTGGACCTGGGCAAAGGCACTCCGGTGAAGGTGGATAGTGACCTTTTTGAAACCCCGGAGCGCACGCTCGATCCGCAATGGGCGCCCGACAGCCAGTGGCTTACCTATACCAAGTTATTGCCCAACCATCTGCATGCCGTATTCGTCTACTCCCTCGCCAACGGCAAGTCGTTCCAGGTTACGGACGGCATGAGTGACACGCGTCATCCCAGCTTCGATGCCAACGGAAAATATCTTTACTTTCTGGCCAGCACCGACGTGGGCTTGAGCGCCGATTGGCTCGACATGTCCAGCCTGAACCGGCCCGTTACCAGCAGCGCCTACGTCGTAGTCCTGCGCAAGGACCTGCCTTCGCCGCTGGCGCCGGAAAGCGATGAAGAGAAGGTCAAGGAAGAGCAGAAGAAGGACCAGGATAAGCCACTGAGCGCAGTCAGGGAGAACAAGAAAGCCAAAGCAGCCGATGCGGAAGAAGCCGCCGGCGAGGATCAGAGCAAAGATAACGATAAGGACAAGGGCAAAGAAAAAGAGCCGGTCGTGGTGCGCGTAGATATGGAGAACATCGGCCAGCGCATTCTGGCCCTGCCCATCCCGGCGCGCAATTACGTGGACCTGCAGGCCGCGAAGACCGGGGAACTGTTCCTGCTGGAGGCTCCGCCGGTGTTGTCGCGGGAAGATTCTGAAAATCCCAAGATGGTACTGCACAAATTTGACCTCAAAAAGCGGAAAGTAGACAAATTTGTGGATGGGATTGCCGACTTCCGCCTGGCGCAAGACGGCAAGAAGCTGCTGTTCCGTAAAGGCGAACAGTGGATCATCGCCTCCACCGCCGAACCGCCCAAGCCGGCGGGCGGCGAGCCCAAGCCGGGCGAAGGCCCGCTGAAGCTGGACAACATGCAGGTATACGTGGACCCGCGGTTGGAATGGAACCAGATGTACCGCGAAACGTGGCGCATCGAGCGCGATTTCCTCTACGACCCCCACGCGCATGGCCTCAATCTGCAGGCGGCCTCGGCGGCCTATGCGCCTTATCTCAAAAACATTGGCGACCGAGACGAACTGAACTATCTATTCGAAGAGATGCTGAGCAACCTGAGTCTCGGGCACGTCTTCGTGGGTGGTGGTGACATGGATGAACCCAAGCCGCTGGCCAAAACCGGCCTGCTCGGCGCTGACTACGTTATCGCCAACAGCCGCTACCGGTTCTCCAAGGTTTACAACGGCGAGAACTGGAATCCCGACCTCAAGGCGCCGCTCACCCAGCCGGGCGTAAACGTCAAGGCGGGCGAGTATCTGCTAGCCGTGAACGGGCGCGAACTCCACGACAGCGATAACCTGTTCAGCTTTTTCCAGGGCACCGCCGGCAAAACCACGGTGCTTAGGGTTGGCCCCAGTTCCGACGGCAAGGACGCGCGCGATGTCACCGTGGTGCCCATCGAGAGCGAATACAACCTCCGCCGCCGGGCTTGGATTGAAAACAATCGGCGCACCGTGGACCAGATGACCGGAGGGCGCGTGGCCTACGTCTATCTGCCCAACACCGCCGAGGACGGCTACACCTATTTCAACCGCTACTACTTCTCGCAAATCGAGAAGGAAGCCGCGGTGATTGACGAGCGCTTCAATACCGGCGGCGATATCGCTGACTACATCGTGGATTATCTGCGGCGGCCGATCATGAGCCTGATGATGACGCGCGAGGGCCGTGACCAGTCCAGTCCGCTGGGCTCGATCTACGGACCCAAGGTGATGGTCATCAACGAAATGTCCGGCTCGGGCGGCGATGCGTTGCCCTGGTACTTCCGCAAAGCCGGCATCGGACCGCTCATTGGCAAGCGCACCTGGGGCGGCCTGGTCGGCATTTACGACTATCCCGAACTGTTGGACGGCGGCCGCGTAACTGCGCCCCGCATCGCCATTTACGGCCTGCAGGGCCAGTGGGAGGTGGAGAACCACGGCATTCCACCCGATTACGACGTGGAAATGGATCCACAGGCCTGGCGCAACGGCCACGACCCGCAGCTGGAGAAGGCGGTGCAGATAGTGCTTCAGGAGCTGCAGCAGCACCCGCGCCAGCAATATGTGCGGCCGCCCTATCCCGACTACCACCAGAATTTTGGAGTGGTAGCCGCGAAGGACAAAGCACACACAGCGGGGAGCGCGCAGCCTGCCACCGCAAACCACTGAGGCGGTTCGCTAGCGCACCTCACGCTAACCACTGTCATCCTGAGCGCGGAGTCGAAGGACATTGTGTTTAAGCCGCAAGTCACGGCTGGCGGAAGCGAAGCAGGTCTCCTGCTAAAAGCTGGGCCTGGGGATCGTCAGATGGAAGCGGACTCCTCCAGCGACATGCCTGGCGATTGAGCAGGCGAGTGGCGGGCGGATGGGAGAGCCATTCATCCCCAGCCTGCTCACGTATGGCTACGCTAAAGGCGTGGCTGGCTGCGTGCTCCGCCAGCTTCCACTCGAACAGGGAAGCCTCCAGAGCCTCGCTGAGGGCTTCGGTGGGCAGCAGGCAGAGAATCCAATCGTGCCTGGCTCGGCTGAGATCCGCGTTGTTCGCCTGTAGCAGGCGCGCACCATACTCGCGCGCGACCCCCTCGGTGCCATCGTGTGAGCCGTGGTCAAAGATCAAAAGCTCATCGCACGGCCTTAGCGATTCCAGCGCCCGCCCCAGGCGCAGTTCGTCATTGTGAGTGTGAATAAGCGCGGTGAGTTGGGGCACGAGAGTAAGAATCGTAGCATTATTGGCGCGCAGAAACGAAGTGTGGTCAGAGGTCTACGAAGTGGGTGGCTCGCGGCGTCGCACCGCTATGAGCTGGCGCTGGCCGAAAAGGCGACTGGCCGCGATTGTGCCCTCGGCAGTTCGATAATTACCACCGCGCCGGGCTGCAGGTTTTCCGCCCGAATTTCGCCGCCGTGCTCCTTGATCAACCCGTAGCAGATGCTCAGCCCCAGGCCCGGACCCTTGCCTACTGGCTTGGTGGTGTAGAAGGGATCGAATGCCCGGTTGAGGTCGCCGAAACCCTTGCCGGAGTCGGCAAAGCGGATGACCACGTGGCTGTGCCGAACGAACATCTCGATGCTGATGCGCCG
>DATJFA010000025.1:0-6384 GCA_035496015.1 Terriglobales bacterium
TCTCACCCAGCAGGTGGACGAGACGGTGTTTGCCGACCGCCTCCTCACCTCGTTGTCGCTGTGCCTGGGCCTGCTGGCCGCGCTCCTGGCCGCCATTGGACTCTATGGCGTGATGGCGTACGTGGTGGCTCGGCGTACCCGGGAAATCGGCATTCGCATGGCCCTGGGGGCCACTCGCGAAAGCATCGCGGGACTTATTCTGCGCGAAGTTGCGCGCATGGCCGCAATTGGGCTGGCTATCGGCCTGGCGGCGGCTCTTGCCGCCGACCACCTTGTGGCCTCGCTGCTCTATGGAGTACGGGCGACCGATCCGCTCGTATTTGCTGGAGCCGTACTGCTGCTGGCATTGATCGCGCTCCTGGCTGGCGGCTTGCCCGCCCGCCGCGCCGCCAGCGTGGACCCAGTAGTTGCCCTGCGCTACGAATAGAAACTTAACGCCGACGTCGCAGGGCCTGGTGACTCTTAGCTGTTGGTGCCCCACAGTAGCGCCGGCGTCTCGCCGGCAGTCGTGCGGGCATCTTGCCCGCGCAACGCCCTGCGCGGGAAGGCGTCATGCTGAGGCCTTTCAGGGCCGAAGCATCTCGCGTGCAGCACCACATACCTTGCCGGAACCTGACACTCAAGCGTGGCTCAACGAGAGAAGATTACTCAGTTACCCAATTACTCAATCCCTATGTCGCTTCCACTGCCGGCAACTCCTCTTCTGCCAGCTCGCCCCGCCCCCTCACCTTGGCGCTGGTCACCAGTACCACCGCCGCCACGATAATGACTGTCCCGCCCCGGATGTACCGGTTCACGCTTTCGTGCAGCACCAGCCATCCCAGAAACACGGCAATCACCGGGTTCACATACGCGTATGTGGAAACCTTGCTCGTAGGCGCGTGCTTCAGCAGGTAAATGTAAGCGGTGTAGCCCACCCACGACCCGAACACCACCAGGTAAAGAATGGCTTCGATACCGTGCGCCGTCCACAGCACGCGCCGCGGCTCGCCCGTAGCCAGCGCGATCAGCAGGTTGGCGACACCCGCCGCGGTTATCTCCCATCCTCCGGCAACGAACGGGTCGCCTCCATGGTCCCAGCGCCGGGAGAGCACGGAACCCACAGACCAGCTCAGCGAGCCCAGCACCAGGCTGAGCGAGGCAATCAGCGGCATCAGCCCCAGGCTGCCTCCGGCGCTGAATTCCGGCCACACCAGCACCGCCACCCCCGCCACGCCCAGGCCAATTCCCGCCAGCCCCCGCGGCGGCACACGGTCCCCGCGCAGGATCCAGCTATCCACCACCAGCATCCAAATGGGAATTACCGCCACGATCAGCGCCGCCAATCCTGTGGCCACGTATTGTTCCGCCCATGCCAGCGTCAGATTGCCGCCGGTGAGCAGCAGCACCCCAACAGTCGCGAACTTCATGAGGCTAACGCGGGAAACCCGCACCCGACGCCCGCTTGCCGCGCAGTAGGCCAGCATCAGCGGCCCAGCGATCAGAAACCGCGTGGCGCAGGTCAGCGCGGGCGGGATGTGCATCACCGCGATATCAATGGCCAGGTAGGTGGACCCCCAAAACACGTACACCAATCCAAACACCAGCAGGAGGGTGAAGCGTTTCTGTCGCTCTGCCTGGGTCATGGGAGTAAGGGCAAAGATAACAGACCACCCGCGCTCCGCCGAATTTCGCAACCCGGCTCAATGTTTACCGTCTGTCATCCTGAGCGAGCGCGCGTTGAGCGCAGCGAAACAGCGCGAATCGAAGGACCTTGCGTCTTATGGGTTAGGATTTCAACGGAGCTGCGAAGATGCACATCCTCGTCATCGGCGGCACCGGCTTCATCGGCCCTCATGTAGTGCGACAACTTGCACGCCAGGGCCATCACGTCGCGGTTCTTCACCGCGGCGGCCGAACCGCAGACCTTCCAAAGGACGTGCAGACAATTCTCGGCCACCGCAACAGCCTTCCCCAAAACGCCGCTATCCGCGGCTTCGCCCCGGAGATTGTCATTGACATGATCCTCAGCTCCGGGCCGCAAGCCCAGGCCCTGATGCAAACATTTCGCGGCCTCGCCAAGCGCGTGGTCGCCATCAGCAGCATGGATGTTTACCGCGCCGTGGGCCTGGTTCACGGCACTGAATCTGGCCCGCTCCAGCCCCTGCCCTTGACCGAAACTTCCGAGTTGCGCAGCACTCCCCACCCTTATTCGCCGGAAGCGCTGAAGATGGTGAGAAAAATCTTCGACTGGGCTGACGACGCATACGACAAGATTCCCGTGGAGCGCGTCGTCTTATCTGACCCGCAACTGCCGGGCACGGTGCTGCGCCTGCCGGCCGTGCACGGCCCCGGCGATCCCCTTCACCGTTTCTTCCCCTGGCTGAAGCGCATGGACGACCATCGCCCCAAGATCATCTTCTGGGACGAACTCGCTGCCTGGCGCTGGTCACGCGGCTACGTGGAAAATGTAGCTGCGGCTATCGCCCTGGCAGCCACAGCGGATGCCGTCGCCGGCCAGATCTACAACGTCTGCGAGGAGCCCGCGCTCTCCGAACTGGAGTGGGCAAAGAAAGTCGCCGCCGTGGCCGGCTGGAACGGTGAATTTGTCTTGCTGCCGCGGGAACGAACTCCCCAACACCTGCTGTTCCTCCGCCGCGCCGACCAGCACTGGGTGGCCAGCAGCCAGAAGATCCGCGAGCAGCTTGGATTTTGCGATCCCGTGCCCCTGGACACAGCGCTTCGCCTTACCGTGGAATGGGAGCGTGCCCATCCCCCGCAAATTGATCCCCGCCAATTCGACTACGCCGCCGAAGATGCCGCCCTGGCCGTCCTGTAGCGCCGGCGTCTCGCCGGCAGTCGTGGGCGACGTCCCGCCGGCAGTCGCGGCGGCCGCGACTGTCAGAACTGATGTGGAAGCGTGCGGCTTCAGCCTGCACGAAAGAGGCATAAGGAATCCGGGCTTTAGCTTCCGGGGGCGCCGTCGCCTATCTGCTTGCAGACATCCGAGGCTCGAAACTGGGTACTGGGTACCAGGTACTGGCTACTAGGTCCCTGTCCCTTCGCCACTGCCGCCCTATTGCGCTCAACGTTATAATGGAAAACGACATGAACCGCCGCCGCCATCACGGTATGAGCTCGCTTCCGGCGCCGCCCTGCCGGCTGCGGTGGAATCTTGCTTACCCGCGGGTGGCCCTGTTGCACGTGCCCTCCCGTTCCCGTCCCAGTCTCTTCGGCGGCGACTAACTCATCCTCCTCACGCAACGATAGCCCGGCAACCGGGCGCGCTTCTGCGCACGCTTGCGCACTCAGACCCAGCCGGCGAGACGCCGGCGCTACCGATCCTTGGAGGATGCCATGTCAACGAAAACTGCAGCACCTGTGGCCGGAGGCCGCATCAAGACCGAGCTTCCCGGACCCAACGCCCGCCACATTGTCGCGGATGACAATAAGTGGATTTCGCCGTCCTACACCCGCTCCTATCCCATGGTCGCCAGGCGCGGCCGCGGGGTGGTGGTGGAAGACGTGGACGGCAACGAGTTTCTCGACTTCTCCGCCGGCATTGCCGTGGTCTCCACGGGCCACTGTCATCCCGAAGTGGTGGCCGCCATTCAAAAGCAGGCGGCGGAACTCATTCACATGTCGGGAACCGATTTCTATTATGAAAACATGATTACCCTGGCCGAGCGCCTCTCGAAGATTGCTCCCATGCGCGGCCCGCATAAGGTGTACTACGGCAACTCCGGCACCGAAGCCATCGAATGCGCCATCAAGCTCTCCCGCTACCACACCCAGCGGCAGAACATCATTGCGTTTTATGGCGCCTTCCATGGCCGCACCATGGGCGCGCTGGCCCTTACCGCTTCCAAGCCGCAGCAGAAGCGCCGCTTCGCTCCCCTCATGCCCGGCGTCACCCATATCCCTTACCCGAACCTCTACCGCCGCCCCAAGGGCTCAGAGGCGAAGCAGTACGCCATTGATTGCGCCCGCTTCATCGAGGAGAAGCTGTTCAAGACCACGCTGCCTCCCGAAGAAGTGGCCGCCATCTTCGTTGAGCCCATCCAGGGTGAAGGCGGCTACGTGGTCGCCCCGCCGGAGTTCCTGCGCGAACTGCGCCGCATCTGCGACGAGAACGGCATCCTGATGGTGGCCGATGAAGTCCAGTCCGGCGTGGGCCGCACCGGCAAGTGGTGGGCCATCGAGCACGCCGGGGTGGAGCCCGACATCGTCTGCATCGCCAAGGGCATCGCTTCCGGCATGCCGCTGGGCGTGACCATCAGCAAGGCGAGCATCATGGACTGGGTGCCCGGGTCGCACGCTTCCACCTTCGGCGGCAACCCGGTATGCATCGCCGCTGCTCTGGCCACGCTCGACGTCATCGAACGCGAGGCCATGAAGAACGCGGCCGAAGTTGGCCGCCACATCATGCAGCGCCTCGCCAGTTGGCCGCAGAAGCACAGCATGGTCGGCGACGTGCGCGGCCAGGGGCTGATGATCGGCGTGGAAATTGTCAAGGACCACGAAAGCAGAACTCCCGCGGGTCCGGAACGCGACCGCATCGTGGAGCTCGCCTTCGAGCGCGGCATCTTGTTCCTCGGCGCCGGACCCAACTCCATCCGCATTGCGCCTCCGCTGGTGGTCACGCGCCAGCAGGGGGATGAAGCCCTCGACGTTCTCGAAGAATGTATCGAACTCGTCGGCGGCAAATCGCACAAGTCCACGGGGCCGGGTAAGCCGCAAGGTGCTTAAGCGCTCTTAACAATTGCACACGCTAATTTAAGGGAAGAGCCGTAGGCCGCTGCGGCTCTTCCTTTTCTTACGGCGGTAAATTTTTCCGGAAAATTTTCCCCACTCCGCCCCGAACTCTTTCCACACCAGCAGCTAAGTGATTGAATTCCAAGCGCCGGCTGAAATGGCAGTGTCTTTGCAGCAGGATTTCTCCATGGCGAACCAGTCCAGCAACACTGCTCCCGCCACCAATAAACCCAGAGTTCTGTCTGTATGCAATGACGGCTCTGTGCTGCGCACGCGCGGCATGGTGCTGCAAAATGCCGGCTATAACGTCCACTCAGCCGAGGACTACGGCCAGGCCGTTAATCAATGCGCGGCCAGCCGCTTTGATGTCGCTGTGTTAAGCGCTTCCCTGCCTTATGACGACCGCATCGCTTTGGCCGCGGAAGTAAAAAAACGCTGGCCCGCTACTCATGTGGTGATGTATTGCGCCATTCACGAAATGCCCGCGCACGCCGACGCTGTGATTGATCCCTTCGATGGCCCCGGAGCCCTTCTCTTCGCAATCGAATCCACCCTCGACGAATAACCCGTCGGTCTTTGTGCGGGGATGAGGCTTGTGTGGGGACGGGGCTCTGCCCCGTCCAGGCAGGTTGGCGAGCACGCCATGCTACGGAATACCTGCGATAGCAGGCGCTACAAACCGTGCTACTCGGCAGCCACCAGTTCGCCCACCCAGGCGGGCTCGACGGCGCTGTCCTGGGCGTCCACCACGGCGATGGTGGTGATATTTACCACATCGTCCACGTCGGCGCCGCGGGGCAGCAGGTGCACAGGTTTCTTCATGCCCATGAGCATCGGCCCCAGGGTTTCCCCGCCACCGATGCGCGCCAGCAGCTTGTAGGCGATGTTGGCGGAATTGAGGTCGGGGAAGATGAGCACGTTGGCCCCGCCGTGCAGGGTGGAGAAGGGGTAGTCGCGCTCCAGCAGTTCGGGGGTGACGGCCACATCCGCCATCATTTCTCCGTCTACGATCAGATAAGGATCGGCTTGCTTCACCAGTTGCGTGGCGCGCCGCATCTTTTCCACCTGCGGATGCTTGGTGCTGCCGAAGTTGGAGAAAGAGAGCATGGCCACCCGGGGCTCCACGTCGAAGCGGCGGGCGGCGTGGGCGGTGCAGAAGGCGATTTCAGCCAGGTCCTCGGCGGTGGGATCAATATTCACGCTGCAGTCGGCGAGGAACATCAGGTCGCCTTTGCGCGTGATCATGACGTAGCAGCCCGCGACCTTGTGCGTGCCTTCGTGCACCTGCACCACCTGCAGGGCGGGGCGGATGGTTTCAGGGAAGTGCTGGCTGACGCCGGAAACCAGGGCGTCCGCATCGCCCATGCGCACCATCATGGAGGCGAAGTAGTTGCGGTTCTTGATAAGACCGCGCGCCTCCTCCAGCGTCAGCCCGCGGCGCTGCCGGATTCGGTAGAGTTCGTACACATAAGGCCGCAGCAACAGGGAGGTGGCAGGCTCAATGATTTCCATGCCCTGCAAGGGTACGCCCAGCTCCGCGGCTCTATTCTGAATGGCGGTTTCAGCGCCGAGGAGAATCGGTTTGGCGATTTTCTCGTCCACCAGGATGTGGCAGGCACGCAGAATCTTGTCGTTGTCGCCCTCGGGGAA
>DATJFA010000026.1:0-6442 GCA_035496015.1 Terriglobales bacterium
GGCCAGGCAGATTTTTCTTCGCACGCAGGTCGGGGGCGATATCCTCCCAGGTCCACGCGATCCACGACATATCGAACACTCCGCTGGAATAGAAGAAGTTTCGCGGGGTGGAGAAGGTCATGGCCGGGACCATGGCCTTCAGGTGCGGCGGACTCTCAACCGCGGCCAGCCATTGCACGGCGCCCGGGTAGGAAAGTCCAAAGGTGCCGATGTTGCCGTTGGACCAGGGCTGCCGCGCCGCCCACTCGATGGTGTCGTAACCGTCGTGGCCCTCATTCTGATAGGCGGCAAACTCGCCGGCTGACGCATAACGCCCGCGCACATCCTGAACCACAACCGCGTAGCCGCGCTCTACCGCGTGCTGAAAGGTCGTGTAGCCCTTGAGCGCTTCTTCCTTGTTGTAGGGAGTGCGGTAGACCAGGGTAGAAAAGCGACCTTTGCCGCGGGGAAGCAAGACGTCAGCGCGCAGCACCACACCATCGCGCATGGGCACAGCAACATCTTTTTGCAGGATGTAGTCAGAAGGCGCAGCGAAGGCGTGCGCACCCGCACATAAAGCCAGAAGCAGCGTCCCCACGAGCCGTTTCATGGAAGCGCGTAGCGTACCACCCGCGCACATGAACACACAATGCGCCTATCAAACTGGGCGAGGGCGAATGCCCCAGTCGAACGTGCCGCGCTTACTGGTTGCCGCTCGAAGGCGCGCGTAGAGAAGCTTCCGCGCGCCGGCTTGCCCAGATCCAGTTCAGGAGGGCAATGACTGCCACCATTGCCAAAATGTAGAAGGAACCGCGCTGCATGGCGGTCAGGAATACGAGGCAAAGCGCAATTCCAGTTATGGCCAAGCCGGGTCCTGCAGGCAGGCGGAAGCGGGCCTCACGCGGAGCGCGGCGGCGCAGAACGATCAGGGCAGCGCAGACGATACCGTAGTAAAGCAACCGGGCAACCGCCGAGAGCACAACATTCCACTGAAAGCTGCCGGTGAATGCCAAAATCCACAGCAGCACGGCAAATACAACGATGGAGAAGTAGGGAGTGCGGAAGCGGGGATGGATGGCGGCAAATATTCGGGGAAAATCCCCCTGCTCGGCGAGGGCAAAAGTCAGTCGAGGGGTATTGAGAATCATGGAAGACAGGTAACCATAAATGGAAAGCAGAGCTCCCACGGAAATAAAGGCTGTGCCCGCCTCACCCATGAATACCCGCGCCGCGGTGGCCAAAGGGCGATCGCTGGCGGCGGCATTGGGCAGCACACCGATCACGACCACCTGCACCAGCGTGTAAACGACGGCGCAGGTGATGAGGGCGACGATAAGTGCAAAAGGGGCATCACGGCGGGGGTCCTTGGCTTCTCCCGTGGGCAGGAGCGCGCCTTCGAACCCGCCGTAGGCAAAAACCATGAGGATCATGGCATCCAGCCACGAACCCGTCCCTGTACTGGCAAGGCCGACATGTACGGGCTGATGGTGAGAGAAAAGGTAAACACCGCCGAGCACAATGAAGACGCTAAGCGGCAGCAACTTGGCGACAGTAAATACGTTGCTGAGCTGAGTACCGGCGTTCACCCCCACGTAGTTAATAGCGGTCAGCATGGCGATAAGTGCCGTGAGCACGATCACCCGTGGGACGGGCGACTGGGCGCGCATCCAGAATTCCGCCAGGTAGATAACGAAAAGGTTAACGTTGGCGGCGGCCGAGGCCAGCCGCACCAGCCAGGTAAGCCACCCCATCAGAATCCCGGTGAAGCGTCCAAAAGCAACCCGGGCGTAAAGATAAGGGCCGCCGGTCTCGGTGAAGCGCGAGGCCACCTCGGCGAAGCAGAGCATGATGATGCCGCTGAAAACCGCGGCAGCTACCCAGGCCACCGGCCCGGCGGCCCCAAGTTGGCGGGTAATCAAGGAGGGCAGGCCAAAGATGCCGCTGCCGATGATGGAGTTGACCATGAGCGCGGCCAGGCTCCAGCGCCCGATACTCCGGACCAGCCCCCCGCGCGCGGCCTTCGTGCTCTGCACAGCAAGGGTTGTAACACAAATCAGCTAAAAGGCTTACAGGAGCAGCCGACGGGGGCGAGAAAACTATTTGTTCGCGGAGCACCAGGGTGCAACCTGCTCCTTGCGGCTATCCCTCTAAGTCCCAAGACGGCTTCCAAAGCGGAGGCCGAGGAGGCTTGCCCATGGGAATTTTCCTGTGGTTGTTTTTTGTTCTGCTGGTGCTGTGGCTGATTTTCTGGTTGGCGGTACACGTTACTTCCGGGCTCATTCACCTGCTGTTGGTGATAGCGGTGATCTCGCTGATTATTCACTTTGTGCGCGGTCCACGGCGGTCCGCGGTGTGAGGATTCCCGGCGGGCGTGCCGGCGGCTGAAGAGCGGTTACTTCGGATTATTTTTCCGCTGATAGGCTGCCCGGAAACGCCTGCTGGGAGCGGCATCCGCCGGAAGTAACATTCCATTACCAAGGCTCATGGACACAGGACATCTGGCTGCTGCCACCTGCGGATGAGAAGGTAGCCTTGTCTTCTTGCACCGTGCGCGAGCACGTGCTGGAGAAGGGAACAGGGCCATGGACGAAGTCACAGCTCGCATTGAGCGTGTCGCCGAAGATCTGAGGGCAATCCAGCAGGAGCTCAATTTAGCGGCCATGCAGACGCCGGCTGATCCGGAGGAAGAACCGATCAGCGTGGAAGCCCTGGAAACTTTGAAGTCGGCCCTTGACCAGATGCGCCACTTCCTGTGGTTCTATTGCCAAGTGGTGAACCAGGATTCCGCTCTGCGCGAAAAGCTACGCCAGGCATTGCGTCCGGAAGCAGACGAAGAAAGCGAAACCGTTTCTAACCTGGACCAACTGACACGCGCAGCCAGCCGCGCTTTTTCCCGTTATCGCCTGAACGGCAAGAAACCCAACTAAATTGTGTAATCGGGTAATTGGGTAAATTGGACCCAGGTTCAAGTGTTCCCACACTGATAACCTGTGCAGAGACGCAACTTGTTACGTCTCTCTTGTAGACGTGCAGGCAACGTCTCTACTGGAGCTAGTTTTCAGGCGCCGACGGTCTGCATTTGCGCGACAGCCGGCATGAAACGCATCGGGATGTCGCGTGAGGTAAGCAGACCGGGCTTCGCCTCCAGCAGCGCAGGAATGCAATTCACCGCAATGGCGGCGGTGGCCAAGTCGCCGTGTATGCCCCCGGGAATGGCCAGCCTGAGGTCCGGGGTACCGCTAATGTCAATGGAATCCACGGGTTCGGGAGCGCCCAGGTACATTTCCAGTTCCAGGCGCACGTTCTCCTGCCCGTCACCCACTCCCCGGGCCACTTGGCGCACGCCCTTGACCCGGCCGGGTGCGACCTCCAGAAACTCGCTGCGAACCGAATTCTCCGCCACTACGGGCTCAATACTCTCCTTAATGGTGTCCAGTTGCAGGCCCAGAGAGTCGGCGATCATGGCCGCGGATTCGGGCAGCCCGTGGTGCTTGATGACGCCAGCCTGCACCTGCGCCCGAAACTCCTCCACACTCATGCCGGCGCCTACTTTTTTCTGCAGTGGAAGGCGGCGGCGTGACGCATCCACTACCCGGCGCACCTTCACCTGCCGCACCTCCTGGCAGGCGGTGGAAAGCGTAAGCACCAGCTTATCCATGGCAAAACCGGGATTTACGCCCGTGCCCAGCAAGGCAACCCGGTGTTCGCGCGCCGCCCGGTCGAGTTGCTGAGATAGTTCCGGATGCTTGCGAAAAGGGTAGGCCAGTTCCTCGCAGGTGGAGACCACGTTACTACCAGCCTGAAGGCAGCCGATCAGTTGGTCCGAAACCTGGGTGAGATAAGACGAAGTGGTGTGAACCACCACATGGGCACCGGCGCGCAGGACGTCCCGTGGTTCGCCGCCGATGATTACTCCCAAGTCGCGCTCCGCGCCCACAATGCGTCCCAGATCCTTGCCCACCTTTTGCGGATCCAGGTCAATGGCGCCAACGATTTGAAGGTCAGGCTTCTGCAGCATCAGGCGCACGATTCCCGCGCCGATGGGCCCAACCCCGTACTGGATGACGCGAATTTTATGAGTGGTCAAGAAGGCCTCCAGCCGGACCCGCCGGTCCGGAAAGACCTCATATTACATGAGGGGTGGAGGCCGTTCAGTGACGGGAAACCTGGTTTCAAAGTTTCAGGGTTTTAAAGTTTCAAGAGCGCAGACTTGGGCTGGCTGTCGGCAAAACCCTTACCTTCACAGGTTGACGCGGCGCATGCCTTCGTCTGGATAGCGTTCACCGGCGGCGACGCCCTTGGGCGCGGCTTTTTCAATACGGGCCAACTCTTCTGGGCTCAGCCGGATATTTACCGCCGCAATGTCTTCCTCCAGATACTTCTGGCGCTTGGTGCCGGGAATAGGAACAATGTCCTCGCCTTGAGCCAGCAACCAGGCCAATGCCAGCTGCGCGGGCGTGCATTTCTTCTCCGCAGCCAGGCTGTCAACCCGTTTTGCCAGTTCCAGGTTGCGCTGCAGGTTGCGATCCTCGAAGCGTGGATTGCGGCGGCGCCAGTCGTCAGGCGCAAGATCGTCTAGATTCTGGATTTTGCCGGTCAGGAACCCACGCCCCAGCGGGCTGTAGGCTACAAAGCTAATGCCCAGTTCGCGGCAAGTCGGGATGACGTCCCCTTCCGGGTCGCGCGTCCACAATGAGTACTCGGTTTGCAGGGCGGCGATAGGGTGCACTTTGTGGGCGCGGCGAATGGTTGGCGGGGCCGCTTCCGAGAGCCCGAGATAACGGACTTTGCCCTGATCAACCAGGCGTGCCATTGCGCCAACCGTTTCTTCGATGGTCACTTTGGGGTCAACCCGGTGCTGGTAATAGAGATCAATGGTTTCGAGGCCAAGCCGCTTGAGACTGGCCTCGCAAGCCTGCTGCACGTATTCCGGGCGGCCGTTGATGTCGGCCCAGCCGCCATCGGACGTGCGCACATTGCCAAATTTGGTGGCCAGAAAGGCCTTCTCGCGGCGGTCGCGGATAGCGTTGCCAACCAGTTCTTCATTGTGGCCTATCCCGTAAGCATCGGCAGTGTCGAGGAAGTTGAGGCCGAGCTCCAGGGCGCGGTGAATGACGTCAATGGATTCCTGGTCATTGCGCGGCCCGTAAAATTCCGACATGCCCATGCATCCCAGGCCAATGGCGGAAACCATTACCGAGGTGCGACCCAGGCGGCGATACTGCATACGAGACGTTCCTTGGGTAGTCATTCCATTCCTCCGTTTTGACATTCTGATGTTCGGCCCATGGCAGGGTTGCAAAATCCGGGTAGAGGTTGAGCCCACTTCGGCGGCACTTATGCGGCGCTAATCCATTCTGCCGCCGATGATAGTCCTTTGCACTTCACCGCGTGGACTGAGAACCCCAATATCGGCATCCGCTCCCGCCGCCAGAACGCCTCTGCTCTTTTCCCCAATCACTGCCGCGGGGTTGGCGCTGGCCAACTGAACGACTTCTTGCAGCCCCCATCCGGCAAATTGCATGACATTACGCACAGCCTGGTCCAGGCGCAGCACGCTGCCCGCCAACGTGTCGCCCCGGGTGCACTTGTTGCCTCTGACTTCGACTTCGAACGAGCCCAGGCGATAGCGGCCCTCGGGCATGCCCGTGGCACTGATTGCATCCGTGATCAGCACGGCTGCTTGCGTTCCCTTGGCTCTTAAGAACAGTTGGACGACAGTAGGGTCCAGGTGGATGCCATCGGCGATGATGTCGGCAGTGACGCCAGAGTCTGTGAGCACAGCGCCCAGCAGGCCGGGCTGGCGATGATCGAGCGGGCGCATAGCGTTGAAAGTGTGAGTGGCGTGGTGGGCGCCCGCAGCTATGGCCGCCCTCGCCGTTTCCAGATCGGAATCGGAGTGGCCGAGGCTGCAGCACACACCGCGGCGGGAAGCTTCTGCAATTACCTCCATGGCGCCTTCCACTTCCGGGGCGATGGTCATTACCTTGATGTTTCCACGGGACGCCTGCCAGTAACGTTCAAATCGGGAGAGAGTGGGTGGCACCAGGTATTCGGGTGGATGAACCCCGCGCCGGGCATGGCTGATGAAAGGTCCCTCCAGGTGAATGCCGAGAGGACGGGCGCCGGCGCCGGCGGCATCTGATTTCTCGATCCTCTTCGCCAGCCAGTCCAGGGCGCGCAGAATATTCTCTTCCGGTGCTGTAACCGTGGTCGGCAGGTAGGCGGCCACTCCATGCTGTGCCAGGAAGCCTTCGAAACGGGCGATCCCGTCTGCGTTCGGGTCCATCACGTCGTGGCCCATGCCACCATGAATGTGGATATCGAGATAAGCCGGGGCCAGCACTGCGCCGGGAAAATCGAAGCTGCGGGCGCCTTTCGCGACCTCTCGAGCCGCACGCGATGAGACTTCCACAATCTTCCCGTCATCCAGCAGAAGCAACGGTTGCTCGATTCGTTCCCG
>DATJFA010000027.1:0-3284 GCA_035496015.1 Terriglobales bacterium
CCGTCCGAGTCGGAGAAGAATATCGCATGGACGCGTGAGTGCTGGGAAGCGATGAAGCCGTTTCTCGCTTCCGGCTCATACGTAAATTATGTCTCCGATGAAGGTGATACATTCGCGCGCGCGGCTTACGGGCCCAACTACGATCGGCTGGTGGCACTGAAGAACAAGTACGACCCCACCAACTTCTTTCGCCTGAATCACAATGTTAAGCCGACTCAGGCTGCGGCGGTCGCAAGTTAAACCTGTTCCGCGGCAGCGCGGGTAATAAAATATTGGCATGCTGAGCGCGGTGCCTGCCTTGCTCGTCCTGCTCTTTTGGCCCCCAGCGCCGGCGCAGAAGACTGTTTCCCCGGAGCCGGAGCTCGCGTACTACTCAGTTTCACCCGCTTTTGAATACCATCGCCACTTCGACTCGGTGAGCGCGGTGGACTTCCGCAACATGGAACTGAATATTTTCGACGCCAAGGGGAAGGTGCGGGTCGCGGCCAAGCTCAAAGATGGCATCTACGAAACCAGCGGCACGCCGCGAAATTGGGTGGCCATCAACAGCATCTCTTATTTCGATTTCCAGGCCGGCAAGCCGCGTTACGCGCTGCTGAGTTTTCTCTGGACCTGGACCGGGGCCGACGCCGCCAGCTACGGCGGAGTGCAGCTATTTACTATCCAGAATGGCTGGCTGACGGTGGTGCAGCAGATTTTCTTCATCGCCCGGCACGCGGGCGCGGGCGCCACTTTCGATCCGGCGACCGGGGCGCTGTTTGTCAATTCCAGCCACTACCTGCAAGTGGACGCGCATTGCTGTCCCTCGCGCCAGGACGTGATTCGTTATGCCTGGAGCGGGCATGATTTTCGGCAGGTGGAGGTGAAGACTTTTCCGGTGGCGGCTCCGCCAAGCCTCCGCATTCAGAGTCCCCGCGCCAAACCCAATTAACACCGCCGAGGACTCAGAGGACGCCGAGCGAGTCGTGGGGTTTGGTTCTTTGAAAAACGGTTCCTCAGCGTCCTCTGCGGTTTTGATTCCCTGGGCGCGGCCAGCGTGCGGTCACCACCGTGGCAATGCCGCCGCGAGGCTTGAATTCGCCGGTCACTTCCGCCCATACCGGCTGGGCGGCACGCACCACGTCCTCCAGGACGCGGTTGACGATATTTTCCTGAAAAATGCCCAGATTCCGGTAAGTCAAGAGGTACTCTTTCAGGGACTTAAGTTCCAGGCAGAGCTTGTCGGGCATGTAGCGGATTTTCAGCAGCCCGAAATCGGGCAGTCCGGTCTTGGGGCAAACCGAGGTGAATTCGGGCACGTCCACCAGAATTTCATAGGCGGGAAACTGGTTAGGCCAGGTTTCGATCTCGGGGAAAGCGGCGTCCAGCCCGGCTTGGGCGTGCTCCGGCGTGTAACGTGGCTTGCTGGCCATGGGTTTATTGTAACGGATGGACAGGGCCCATCTGGGAGGAGTCCTCATAGCCGCAAGCGGGATAGACGCCATAATCTTGCTTCGCAGGGGCATTCCGGACATCTAAAGTTCTTAAAGACAAATAAGGGCCGCGGTTGGAGTGCATGGGGTCTGCGAGGTGATTACCAGGGTGCTTCCCTGCCGCCACAGCATTTGGGCCTCGGTGGTAAGGTATTAGTAGACAAAGAGTTTCATGTCGCCACGGAACAATTCGCAGGCCGGCTTTTTCGGACGGCACCGCGTTTGGATCATCGGCCTGGCTATTATCGCGGCCGTGATCGTGCTGGCCGCCTTCATCTCGCTGCAGCGCAGCGACGTTCCCGTGCGCATCGCCGAAGTTCACCGCGGCGACATTCGCGCCGTCATCACCACCAATGGCAAGATCACGCCGGTGCTGCCTTTTGAGGCCCATGCCGTTGCCCCCGCCCTGGTCAAGCGGGTGCTGGTGCGGGAAGGCGACCGCGTCCAGGCCGGCCAGCTGTTGCTGGAACTGAACACCAGCGAGGCCCAGGCGGAAGCCGCCAAAGCGCTGGCGCAGTTGCGCGCGGCGGAAGCTTCCATGGAAGCCATTCAGGCGGGCGGCACGCGGGAGGAGATTCTGACCACGCGCGCCGAGCTGGTAAAGGCGCAAACCGACCGCGATGCCGCACAACGCAATCTGGACGCCATGAAACGCCTGGAGAAGGAAGGCGCCGCCTCCGCCGGCGAGGTTAAGGACGCCGAAAACCAACTGGAGCGCGCCGATGCCCAGGTTAACCTGCTGCAGCAAAAGCTCAAAGGACGCTACTCCCGCACCCAGGTGGAGCAGGTGCAGGCCCAGCAAAATGAGGGTCAGGAAGCTTACGCGGCGGCGCAGAGCGTGCTGCGCAACTCCGTGGTGCGGGCTCCCAGCGCGGGCGTAGTCTATTCCCTGCCCGTACATGCCGGCGGCTTTGTGAATACGGGCGACCTGCTGGTGCAGGTGGCCGACCTCTCCACCGTCGAGGTGCATTCATTCGTGGATGAGCCGGACATCGCCCGCTTGTCGCCGGGACAAAGGGTAGACATCATGTGGGATGCCATGCCGGGGCGGCAATGGCAGGGCACGGTGACGCGCCTGCCGGCGCAGATCGTGAAGTACCAGACGCGCAACGTCGGTGAAGTGGTTTGCCGGGTGCCCAATCCCGGCG
Source organism: Terriglobales bacterium (assembly GCA_035496015.1). Taxonomy (GTDB): domain Bacteria; phylum Acidobacteriota; class Terriglobia; order Terriglobales; family Acidobacteriaceae; genus JAICWP01. Next base: position 2,621 of record DATJFA010000027.1, read on the forward strand.
ACCGTTTGCTGCCCAACACCAACGTCAATGTCAGCATCATCACCGCGGAGCACCGCAACGTGCTGGTGGTGCCGCGGGAAGCGGTGCGCATGGATGGCAAGACCTGGGTGTTTCAGATAGTCAACGGAGAGCTGCAGCAGCACGAGGTAAAGGTCGGAATTTCCAACCTGACCCAGGCCGAAGTCACCGGCCTGCCCGATAATGCCCAGCTGGCGTTGGGCACCACCAATGGCCAGCCGCTGCACCCAGGCATGACGGTAAGCCGGGCACAATAGAAGGAGAATTTTTTGAAGTTGAGCATAAGGCGAGCCTGGGGATGTTTTTTGCTGCTGATGTTGGCAGTGGGCCTGGTTTCCACGTCTGCCGCCGCTGATGTACCGGCGCAGTCGCTGCTTTCCGAAGGGCGGGTGGACGTTGCCATCGCCGACCTGGAGCAACATCTGCGCACTCAACCCAACGACGCTCAGGCGTACCATCTGCTCTGCCGCGCTCATTACTCCCTGCAGCAGTGGGACAAGGCCATCTCCGCCGCGCAGAAGGCGGTGGCTTTGGATCCGGATAACAGTGACTACCATCTGTGGCTGGGCCGCGCCTATGGGGAAAAGGCGGAACACTCCAGCTGGTTCACGGCCATCGGGCTGGCCCGCAAAGTGCGCAGCGAATT
>DATJFA010000028.1:0-3575 GCA_035496015.1 Terriglobales bacterium
CGCCAAGGGCGGAGTCGTGGTGGCCATTACCCGCGAACTCGGACTTCCGGTGCGCTATGTGGGCGTGGGTGAGAAGGCGGGAGACCTGCTGCCCTTCGATTCCCAATCCTTCGTGGACTCGCTGTTCGAATGATGCAATTCACCACCGAGACAGATGAGCAGCGAAGCTGACCAACGGTTCATCCAAAAGGCGCTGCAGTTGGCGCGCCAGGGCATCGGCTTGGCCTCGCCCAATCCCTGTGTGGGTGCGGTGCTGGTCAGTGGAGACCAGATCGTGGGCTTCGGCAGCCACACTTACGAAGGCCTGAAGCATGCAGAAATTCTGGCCTTGGAGCAGGCGGGCGAGCGCGCCCGCGGCGCCACCCTATACCTGAATCTTGAACCCTGCTCCCATCAGGGCCGCACCGGGCCTTGTACCGACGCGCTGATTGGCGCCGGAGTGGGCCGGGTTGTCGCCTCCATGCCCGATCCCAATCCGCAGGTTGCGGGCCAGGGATTCGCCCGACTGCGGGACGCCGGCATCGAAGTGGAAGTTGGCGCTGGCGCCGGCGAGGCCGGCAAGCTGAACGAAGCCTTCGCCAAATACATCCGTCACAAAGCGCCGCTGGTGACGCTGAAGGCGGCGATGACGCTGGATGGGAAAATCGCGCCGCCGCCTGGCGAATCCGCCAATCCCACGGCGCTGGGCGCGGGAGGCGTGAGCGGAGGCTGGATTACCAGCGAGGCGGCGCGCGCCCATGTCCACCAATTGCGGCACCAGCACGATTCCATCCTGGTGGGCGTGGGCACCGTCATTGCCGACGATCCTCTGCTCACCGATCGCAGCGGCCTGCCGCGGCGCCGGCCACTGTTGCGGGTGATTGTGGACTCCCGCCTGCGCCTGCCGCTCGACTCGCGCGTGGTCAAGACGGTTGAGGATGATGTGCTGGTTATCTGCTCCTTCGCGGAAGAGAAGAAACGCCGCAAGTTGGAGGAGCACGGAGTCCAGGTGAAGCAGGTTGGGTTGGGTCCTGGCGACGGCCGCCCGGGAATGGATCAGATTGTTGCCTGCCTGGGCGAGATGGAGATCACCAGCCTGCTGATCGAAGGTGGCGCCATGGTCAACTGGGCGGCGCTAGCGGCCGGAGTGGTGGACAAAGTTTTTCTCTACTACGCACCCAAGATCCTGGCCGGCACCGGTTCGGTTCCTTTTGCCGCTGGGCCCGGTTTCCGGCGCATGAGCGAGGCCGCCTACATTCGGTCTTTTACCTTGCACCGCTTTGGCGAAGACTTCGCGGTCGAGGGCTACTTGAAAGACCCGTACGGGGATTGAGACCCGCATGCCTGCCCGAGTGTTCCTAGGCGGTTATTTCAGTCCCTCGACGGTAAACAGCTGCGAGAGCACACGGTTATAAGAATACGCGTAGGCGCTCTGGTCAGGCAGCATGCAGATATGAAGCACGCTGGTGATGCCGGCGCGGTCCGCTGGCGCCAGTTCCTTCCACAAGGTGCGCTTGCCGGATGACAGTTCGACGCGATATACGAGCGCAGTCATTCCTAGTTTTGTCACGAAGATTGAACGGCTGTCTGCGCTCCAGGCGACAGGTATTTCCTCGGGCGCCACGCCGGGGAGTGTTTGCGCCTGGCCGCCATCGGGCGAGAGCAGCAAGGCCTTGCCAGAAAGCGCTGTGGCCACGTAACGGCCATCGGGGGAGGGCAGGGCGCCGTAAATCAGTCCCTCCGCCGAGATGGCGCGCGGCGACCCGGAGAGTTCCTGCACGTAAATACGAGGATCGTGCTTCGGTTCGATTGCAATAAATACGATGCGCTTGCCGCCGGGAAGCCAGTGGGCGTCCGCCCAATAGCTGGCAAAGTTGCCTTTGATGACGCGCGGCTCTCCCACACCCGTGGGCAGTAGATGCAATTCGTTGCGCGAGCGCGGCAAGGCCAGCACCCACTTGCCGTCGGGAGAAAGACTCAGCCCTACGCCGCTTCCCAGGCGGACGGGAGGGGAGCCGTCGCTTTTACGCAGGTACACCGAACCCTCTGAGCCTCCCGCTTCCTGGGTTTCGCTGAACAGCATGGCGGAGCCGTCGGTGGAGAGATCGCCAAGCGTCGAACCATCCAGCCAGGAGAGGTCACGCTCCACACCCGATTTCGCCAGATAGCGAATGCCGGTTTCGCGGTTCTCAAGGGCGAGCAGCAGTTGGCCACCGTGGGAGATGTCATACAGGCGGGTGGGCCCGGCCAACCGCAGCAACAGACGCTGCTTGCCACTAAGGCTGACCGCGTACACACCCCAACTCGCGTCGCGCGCTTGCGCCGCAAACCAGATTTCCCCGCCAGAAGGAGTCCAGGCAAGTCCGTGAATTCCCAGCATGCCTTGGGAAAGAACACGTCGCTTGCGTTGCCGATCCACGACACTGATGACGAAGGCATCCTTTTCAATTTCCCAAAACGCGACCAGCTTGCCATCAGGAGAGACCCGCACGTCATGAATGGGACCCTCTTTTTCGTAAAGGGATGTGCCCACGGGATACTCAAGGCGATCACCAACACCGGTGTCGAGGGTAACAGCGAGAGAACCGTTATCGCCCCAGTCGGCAAACTCCACGCCGTCCATGACGGGGCGGGGTGCGGCGCCGCCCAGCAGGGCCGCGCGTTCCAGGGTGCCGGAAACCGGCGGCAGAGGATCGCGATTACGCAGGGAAAGAGCCAGTTCCCCGTTGGGCGAGACCGAATAGACATCGGTGTTAGCGAGTCCCAGTGGACGTGATTCCGGGCTGTCAGGGGTAACCAGGAACACTTCCGGCTTGTTGCCGTCCCAGGCGGCTCCGTAAACCACGGTTTTGCCGTCGGGGGCGAAGCGAGCGCTTAGCACGGTGCCACGCCGGAACGTAAGTCGATGAAACGAGGGCTGGGAGTCTGCACTAAGACGGCGCCCAGCCACAAAGGCGCCGGCGCCCGCAACTGCCAACAGAAGCAAACCGAGGCCTGCAGCCGGCAGCCAGCGGCGGGAGCGGCGGCTGACGATGGGTTCTGCGATTCCGCTGGCACTGGAGGGAGAAGAAACATCGCTTAAGTGGAAGGCGAGATCACGCGCTGACTGGAATCGTTCCTGGGGATTTTTTTCCAAGCAGTGGCGCACAATCCTTTGCAGCGCCGGCGGGGTGGTGCGGTTGGTAGCGCTGAGTTCAGGCGGTTCCTCGCGCAGAATAGCGCTGAGGACGTCAGCCGAAGACTCGCCGTGGAAAGCACGCTGGCCGGAGAGCATCTCGTAAAGGATCACGCCAAAGCTGAATAAATCAGAGCGCGCGTCCACCGGCTTGCCCCGCACTTGCTCCGGGGACATATACCCGACGGTGCCCAGCACTTTGCCGGCTTCAGTGGCCGCCGACATGGTGGCGTGTTCGGCGGAGGAGGGTTCTTCAGGACGGGTCAGCTTGGCTAAGCCAAAGTCAAGGATCTTGGCCCGGCCATCGCCGGTGATGAAGATGTTTTCCGGCTTCAGATCGCGATGGATGATGCCCTTGTCGTGCGCGGCAGCGAGTCCGTGCGCGATCTGCAGGGCAATGTCGACGGATTTGCGCGGCGGA
>DATJFA010000029.1:0-5112 GCA_035496015.1 Terriglobales bacterium
GTGTACGTTGGCAAGGCTTCTGGTCAGCCGGTTTACACCTGGGCAGTTCCTGTGGCAGCGGTTGCCCCAAGCTAACAGGGCCGAAGTTGGTTTCAGCCGCGAGGCAGGTTGCGAAAAGCAACAGGATGAGCAACTCCGCGGTTCGTCTCACGTGTCCATCTCAGGCAACCGATTCCCAGAGCAAGGCTGAACATGCAGTTTTGCAGATTTTGTTTTCACTTCAAAGGGAAAAGAAAGCGGCCCGGCATTTCTGCCGGGCCGTGATGAGAGTGGCAAGCGCAAGGTCCTTCGACTTCGCCTGGCTGCGCTCAGGATGACAGATCAGAGTAGGTTGGCCGAGACTGAGCGCCGACACCTGGTGCGAGTGCGCTTCTGAGTATCCCGCGACACATTAGCGCGCATCCAGTGGCAGGGGCAGGATTTCCCGCATGCCGGCCTCCCGGACCTGGCGGAGCAGCCGAATCAATGACCAGAAATTCATCTCTGGGTATTGCATTGCCAGCCCGATGATCCAGCCCACGATCACAGGTGAGCTTGCGCGCTCCAGCCACGCTGCCGAGGCCATGCGTTCCAAATGCTCCGCGGCCTGCCCGTTGCCGCGCACCAGCGGCGCCTCAGGATGGCATTCCGAGCAGCCGAAAAAAGTGCCGCTCTTAGAATTGATCAGCAGCCGCTTAGCCACCCCGTGTGCAGAGCAGATTGCCGGTTCCAAGCTGGCAGTCCCGTTCCGAATCTGGATTTCCTCCATTGCTACGGCGCTTCCGTTTCCGTTCTTCACAATGCTTCTCCCAGTTAAAAAGTTGACGATGCTGAGTTGCGATAGTGAGCGCACTATAACATCCCACTTTCATAAATTAATCCGCATATTTTGGTAATCATGTGGAAAACGTGGAAGAAGAGCTCCCGGGACTTCTTGAATGCCGACGAAGGTCATACGCGTTCGCGAGGAGTCCCATTTTGGGAACGGTGTGCGCGGCGCGTATGAAGTTCTGTAGATTCTTGGTTCCCTTCCAACTATGAAAGAGATCGGCCCGGCATTTCTGCCGGGTCGTGAGAGATTCCCGAGCGCAAAATCCTTCGACTTCGTCAGGCGACTCGCCCGCGAATCGCTGGCTCCGCTCAAGATCACTTCTGGGCGCAGCATGACGTTAAAGGTGTTTCGCCTAAGGTCGAGAGCCGACGTCCAACACTCCAAGACCGCAGACCAAACACCAGCCCTCAGGGGCTAAAGCCCAACATAGTTGTCAGCCTTGTCCCCCGGACTGAAGTCCGGGGCTTCCACGCAGATTCGGCGGCAGCGAAACAAATCGGCCCGGCAATTTCTGCCGGGCCGTGAAAGAAAAAAATCAAACGCAAGGTCCTTCGACAAGCTCACGGCAAGCTCTTCGACTCTCGCTCAGGACTGACAGGTCAGAACTGTTTTGGCCGAAGGCCGAGAACCGAGAGCCTTAGCCTCTGGCCGTCAGCGGTCAGCCGTCAGCGGTTGACCGTTCTAAATGTCATAGTAAAGCGCAAACTCATACGGATGCGGACGCAGTCTTACCGCGTCCACCTCCTTAGCGCGCTTGTACTCGATGTAAGTTTCCAGCAAGCCTTCGGTGAAGACGTCGCCCTTCAGCAGGAACTGGTGATCTTTCTCCAGCGCGTCCAGAGCATCTTCCAGCGAGCCGGGCATGGAAGGAACCTTGGCCAGCTCCTCTGTACCCAGATCATAAATGTCCTTGTCCAGCGGCTGGCCGGGATCCATCTTGTTCTCCACGCCATCCAAGCCGGCCATCATCATGGCCGCGAAAGCCATGTAGGGGTTGCAGCTGGGGTCGGGCGGGCGGAACTCCACGCGCTTGGCCTTAGGCGAAGCCGAGTACATGGGGATGCGGCAGGCGGCCGAGCGATTGCGCCGCGAGTAAGCCAGATTTACCGGCGCCTCAAAACCCGGCACCAGGCGCTTGTAGGAGTTGGTGGTGGGCGCGATCAGGGCGGAAAGCGCCGGACCGTGCTTGATGAGCCCGCCGATGTACCACAGTGCCATCTGTGAGAGCCCGGCATACCCGTCGCCGGAGAATAGCGGCTTGCCGCTCTTCCACAACGACTGGTGGGTATGCATGCCGCTGCCGTTGTCCTGAAACAGCGGCTTGGGCATGAAGGTAACGGTCTTGCCGTACTGGTTGGCCACGTTCCGCACGATGTACTTGTAGAGCATCATGTTGTCGGCGGAGCGCACCAGGGAGTCAAACTTGAGGTCAATTTCGGTCTGCCCGCCGGTGGCCACCTCGTGGTGGTGGCACTCCACGCTCAGGCCGGCGCTCTGCATGGTCAGCGCCATCTCGGTGCGCAGGTCCTGGTAGTGGTCCGTGGGCGGCACCGGGAAGTAGCCTTCCTTGTAGCGCGGCCGGTAGCCCAGGTTGTTCTCAGCGCGGCCGGAGTTCCAGCGGCCTTCCTCGGCGTCAATAAAATAGAAGCCGTGCTGCTCGCGCTGGTCGAAGCGCACGTTGTCGAAAATAAAGAACTCGGCTTCGGCGCCGAAGTAGGCGGTGTCGGCCATGCCGGTGGAGGCCAGGTACATCTCCGCCTTCTTGGCAATGTAGCGCGGGTCGCGGTCGTAACGCTGTTTGGTCACCGGGTCCACCACGTCGCACACCATCACCAGCGTGGCTACCTCGGTGAACGGGTCCAGCATGTACCAGGCGGGATCGGGAATGAGCAGCATGTCGCTCTCGTGGATCGCCGCCCAGCCGCGGATGGAGGAACCATCCATGCCGAAGCCCTCTTCGAAGGAATCTTCGGAAAGCTGGTCAATGGGATAGGAAACGTGGTGCCACAGGCCGGGCAAGTCGGTAAAACGCAGGTCAAGCAGCTTGACCTCGTTCTTTTTCACAAACTCCATAATCGTCTTCGGATCAGCCATGCAAAAAGCTCCTTTGCGCCGCTGTGGGCGCGGATAGCTCGGTTCCGGCAAATACGGGATGAGCACGGTGGGCGAACGGCAAAATTGTCATGAAAATGGGGCAGGCACCTGCTGCTACAATCCTCCTGCAGCAGGATAAATTCAGCATACGTGCCGTGTCCCAGGGTAGGAAATTGATACTTTTTATGGGCGGGATAAAAGCCTTTTATTGGTTGGTAACATTCTTTATTTCAGCAACTTACGCGGTGGAAATCTAAGCAAGCGATTAGCATTTAGCAATTAGCACTTAGCCAGCTACCAGCTCGTTATTGGCCTAAATAACCCATTCATTAGGTAAATGCTATGTGCTAATTGCTAAGTACTACTTTAAGGGCTGTCGACGGTCAGCCGACGACTGGGAATTCACTGGCCACTGACAACTGACTGCTGACAACTGGTCCTATGGACTTCGATCAGCTGGAAACGTTCCTCGAGGTCGCTCGGCACGCCAGCTTCTCGCGTGCCGCTGAGAAGCGTTTTCGAACCCAGCCTGCAATTTCCTCACAGATCCGCGCTTTGGAAGAGGAAGTCGGGGCCAAGCTGTTCGACCGCTCAGGCGGGAAAGTGGCGCTTACCGCGGCCGGCAAAGTTTTCCAGCGCTACGCCGAGGAAACCCTGCAGGCCCGCCGGGGGGTCATGACCACGGTACAGGAAATGGAGCGCGTCCCGCGCGGCGAGATCGTCGTGGCGGCCAACGAGGGTACCTGCCTGCACATCCTGCCGGAGGTGTTTGCCGAATTCAAAAAACAGTACCCGCGGGTGGCCGTGAGCGTGCAGCGCTCGGAGCACAACAAGATCCTGGAATCAGTGATTGATAATTCGGTGGACTTCGGAGTGGTGTCGCTGCCGGTGAACGACACGCGAATGACGATCGTTCTCATTCACCGCGACGAACTGGTGCTGATTGTGCCGTCCGGCCACCCCCTGGCCAAGCTGGAAGCCGCGCCGGTGGCGGAAATCGCCAAATTTCCTCTGCTCCTGCCCAAGCTGGGGCGCACCCGCGACGCCATTGAAAACATGCTGCACGAGCGCCGCCTGCGCCCGAATGTCTCCATGGAACTCGATTCCAGCGAGCTGATGAAGCGCTTTGTGGCGGCGCAGGTGGGCCTGGGGTTCATTGCCCGCTCGAACGTGGCCGAGGATGTGCGCGCCGGCGTGCTGGCGGCGCTGCCCATCGCCGACGCGCAATTTCGCCGCGACCTGGCCCTGGTGTTTCGCAAAGACAAGGCGCTCAGCCGCGCCGCCCTCGCCTTCATTGACATTACGGTCAAGCTCAAGCGCCCAAGCCCAGTGGTCAGTGGTCAGTGATCAGTGGCCAGGAGTTAGGAGTCGGTAAAGACCACCACTTGGCTACTCACAACTGACAACTGGGAACTGACAACTGCTTACTGAGCCATCACGTGCTTTACCGTATCGCCCCTGAACACAATCGCCTGCAGCAGGCGCTGACCGCTGGCATCAGCCTCGTACCAGGCCTGGGTCGCATCAGCCTTGGCATTCAGCGGCTCCAGGTTGCACTTCACACGGTATTCCTGCTTGCCCTGCTTGAAGACCATGATGTGCTCGGCGCCTTCCATGGTGTGCGTGACCTTGTATTCACCGGCTGGCAGCACCTGAGCTCCTACCCTGGCCTGTTCCGATAGCGACACCGTTCTCGTTCCTTTAAATCCGGTGGGGGCCTGTGCCCACACCATAACTCCCAGTCCCAGCAATGTGAGTAATAGAAGTGCAGTTTTGCGCATTAGTTTCTCCTTGGTCGCCTGGCCGCGCATCCTTCGATATGCCCCGCCCCTTGCGACATTCCAGTGTAGAAACTGGCAAGAGCGGGCACGGTGATTGGCCTCACGATCAGCAGTGACCGCTACACATTCGGGTTGTGCGCTGCGTCCGCAATCCTTCAGCAAATAGAAAAGCCCACCTGGCGACGAGGTGGGCCGGCCCCGATATGGCAGTGAGTAGCTGGTAGTTGGTTTGGTCTCATTGACCAGCTACCAGATACTAGCTACCAACTACTTTGGGTTTTCCTAACCACTGACCACTGGCAACTGGTTTTACACTCCAAGCACTCCCACCAGTTCCTTCACCGCTACGGCGCTTTTTTCCAGGGCGGCCTTTTCGTCGGGCGTGAGCTTGATCTCGATAATCTGCTCGATGCCGCGCGTTCCCAG
>DATJFA010000030.1:0-2388 GCA_035496015.1 Terriglobales bacterium
CTGCCAGGTGGAATCGCCTTCACCCTTCAGGTTCTTGGCCGCGTTGATGCCGCCCTGGGCGCACACCGAATGCGAGCGCTTCACCGGCACAATGGAGAACAGGTCCACCTGCCCGCCCATTTCGGCGATCTTGATGACGGCCGACAGCCCTGCCAGCCCGCCCCCGACTACGATGATTTTTGGATTCGCTGCCATATAAAAATTTGGCGGCCGCAGCCGCCTCTTGTTACGGAATTTGTGCTCCCGTGGTTATTTCCGCGGGCGGCGCCACCTGCGGCGAGGTCAGGAACGCCACCATGGTCGCCGTTCCCACGGTAATGAACACCACCGCCACCAGCAAGCACACCACCCCGAACTTGCGCCGTGCGCTCTCGCCGGTAAAAAAGCCCCACTTGGCCGCGAACAGCCACAGGCCATAGCCAAAATGCCACGACGCCGCGATGATGCCCACGAAGTAGAATGCCACCGCCCAGGGATGATGGAATTCGTTCTGCACCTTCCAGAAGGCGGCGGCCGAATTGGTCAGCAGGTGCACGCCGTTAAAGCGCATGGACCACACGTGCCAGCCCATGTAGAAAAACGCGATGGCCCCGGTCCAGCGCTGCGTGGTGTAGAGCCAGTTGCCGGTCCAGGGATAATCGCCCACGTTGGTCTCGCCCCGGTACCAGATATAAAACCCGTAGCCGGCGTGGTAGGCGATCGGAATCCAGATGAAAAAAAGCTCCAGGAAGAAAACGAAGGGCAGCCCGGTCAGGAACCGGACGTTCTCGTTGTAAGCGGCGGCGCCATTGGTGGCGAAGGCGTTGGAGAAGAAGTGTTCGACCAGGAAAGCGCCAATAGGAAAGATGCCGCTCAGCGAGTGCAGCCGGCGCCAGAAAAACGAATGCCCCTGGCCGGCGCGCAGGGGAGCGACTCCTGAATGAGCTGTCGCGGATGCTTTGGACCCGGCAACCGGGGCCGTGCTGCTGACCGATGCCACGCATTACTCCTGAAACTTCGGAATGATGGCGCGAAACTCTCTATTATCTTTTTCCGGGAGCAGCGGAGTCAAGAAGAGTACCGAGAACCGTTTAGCGAGTACCGAGAGAGTACTGATGGGCACGGGTTTCGTACTGACTTCTCCTTCCCGACTCCCGACTCGGCAGAACAACGTCGTGGGCGCGTGGAGCAAACGACGGGCAGTACGCGCTGCGATGAGTGGTGATAAATCCCGTTATCACTGATTAAGAGCCCAGGTCCTCCGCTATACGGCCACGCAGGCCCACTGACTTCTGACTCCCGACTACTGGCTCCTGCTCTTCTCCATCCAGTCCAGAAATTTGCGAAACGCCTGCCCGCGATGGCTTACCCGCGCCTTTTCCGCCGCCGAAAGTTCGGCGAAAGTTTTCCCCAGCTGCGGAACATAAAACAGCGGATCATAGCCGAAACCGCCCGATCCTCGCGGCGCGTGCAGAATCGTTCCTAGCGCTTCGCCGCGAAAGCTGGCCAGAGCTTTCCCATTGCCAGCCGCCACAATCACGCACACGAACCGCGCCTGGCGCTGCTCCTCCGCTACCGTTTTCAACTCCGTCAGAAGACGCGCGTTGTTGTCGGCATCGCTGGCGTTTTGTTCCGGCGAATGGGCTGCGTATCGTGCCGAGCGCACTCCCGGCGCGCCACCTAGCGCTCGCACCTCCAGCCCGGAATCATCCGCCAGCACGATCGCGTCCTGAGCAAAGCGGCTGTAAATTTCCGCCTTCTTGCGCGCATTCCCCTCAAAGGAGGGCTGGTCCTCGGCCACGGGGGGAAGGGAACAGAAGCCCGGCAGCGCGTCCACAGCAATTCCGTGCTCCTGCGCGGCGGCGGCGAAATCGCGCAGCTTGCCGGCATTGGAGGTGGCGATCAGCACCGCGGCCATTCCCGCCATCATACTCAACCATGTTCCAAGTACCCGCTTCTACCTATCAACCACCGTCTTTACAAAATATTTTATTGCGCAAGCGCACATTGAAAATTCTTGTGGCCCGCAACAACTCTCAAACTAGAATCCGGGTTAGCAAAGATGGAGGTCGAAACTATGCGGGAATGTAAAGGAAGTTGGTTTGCGGCTCTATTCCTAATTCTTCTCACGCCCGCTATGCTGCTGGCTCAGGACCAGCAGAGCGCCCCACCGGCGCAAGCAGCCGCGCCCGGGCCCCGTGCCGCCCGCCGCGGCGCCGAACCGCCGTGCTTCAAGCAGGCCGGCGTCTCCGATGCTACCTGGCAGCAGATCCTGGACATTCACAAGAGCACCCATCAGCAAGTGGTGGGCATCTGCGAAAACACGTCTCTCAAACCGCAGCAGAAGCGCCAGCAGATCCAACAGGCCCGCCAGCAGGCGGAGCAGCAAGTGCATGGCCTGCTCACCCC
>DATJFA010000031.1:0-7169 GCA_035496015.1 Terriglobales bacterium
CGGTGATCATTCAGGATGGACTGCGGAGGATGTACCAGGAGAAGGAAGACCGTTTCTATTACATCACCGTGTACAACGAAGACTACGCCATGCCGCCCATGGGAGAAGGCGTCCGCGAGGGCATTCTGAGGGGCATTTACCGCATTAAGCCGGCGGAGGGCGGGAAGGCGGTGGTGCAGCTTTTCGGCAGCGGTCCTATTTTGAATGAGGCGTTGCGGGCGCAGAGCATTCTGGCCGAGAAGTATAAAGTGGCGGCCAACGTGTGGAGCGCCACCAGCTACAACGAGTTGCGGCGGGAGGCGCTGGCAGTGGAACGCTGGAACCGGCTGCATCCCACCAAGCAGCCCAAGCGGCCGTACATTCTAAGCGCGCTGAACGGGAACGAGGGTCCCATCGTGGCAGCCACGGATTACATGAAGATTGTGCCGGACCAGCTGGCGCCGTGGCTGGGCGGGCGACTGGTATCGCTGGGCACGGACGGCTTTGGGCGCAGCGACAACCGCGAGCATCTGCGGCGGCACTTCGAAATCAATGCGGAATCCATCGTGGCGGCGGCGCTGTCCGCTTTGGCGCGGGAGAAGAAGTTTGACGCCTCCAAAGCGGAGAAGGCCTTCGAAGAACTGGGCGTGAAGAGCGAAAAGCCTGACCCGGCGCGAGCATAAGAGCCAAAGCTATCTGCTCTCGAAGTGGCTGGTAAGGCGCGAGGGCCAAAACCTATAGTGCACTGGAACGCGCAAGCTGTGAAGCGCAGTGCCTAGCGGCAACCCTTGGCGGAGTCGCTCGCTACTCCGGAGTACTGGGCCTGATGCGATCTTTCCTGTCTCCGGCGGTCCAGCAGGCTAAGCGCAGTCATCCGCTCCTCAAACAGGAAATCACGAAAATCCGCGTTGTCAAACCTCAATTGGCGGGCGATTTCGCAGAGAATGTGCGAATTTTGGACGTTCTCGGCGGCCGCCCGGATCAGAGTCCGAGTGTGCTCCACGAGTTCGTCAAGTGGCGCTAAAGGCATTGGCCACACCCCGTTCGACGATTGTATCCCGACAGAACTATCGGTCAAGGAATCTTGATTTTTTCTGCCTGGCCTGCGGGCTTCCTGCCAGGAACAGCTAGCGGGCAACAGCCAGGGCCTTAGCGGCAACCGGCCGCAGGCGACGCAATTCCTGCACCTGCAGGGCGAGGTCGGCGAACAGAATAGAGAAAACCAGGCACATCCAGACTACGGTTTCATCCACCGGCGGGCGAAGATTTTCCCAGCCGGTCACACCGAGAATGACGCGTACTTCAAGAAACACCAGGGCAACGGCATAGCTGCGCGTCATCCACTGGCGATGCTGCTGGACCTTGCCTTTGAGAATAAAGATGAAGGCGATAGCGGTGGTGAGCATCCACAAGGTGGCGTCGGCGAGGGCAGCGATGCTGAAGGAGCGGGTGCCACCCATGCGCTCCTGGAAGAACTGGATGTAGAAGCCCATAGGGGCCGCGATCAAAGCGCCGGCGACGTAGAAACGTCCAACCACGCGATGAAGCCTGGTGAAGCGCTGGCGCAGGCGGCCAGAGAACTGCATGGGTCCGAGCAGCAGGGCGCAAGCGCCGGCCAGGCCGTGGGGCAAGAGGTACCACTTGAAGGGCTGATAGTGCTGCCAGACGGGCGCGTGGGGCTCGACCAGGAAGTACTCGTTGTGCGCGAGGACATAGGCGATCATCAGGCCAATGAAGCCAAAGAGGAGATATTTCGGGCGCGACCACGACGGACGTGGCAAGCTCAGGGAGCGAGATGACATTTCGGGGACTCTCCTGGGAGGAGTGATTTCGCCGCAATATACGTGAAAAGCTGCGTGAAAGCCAGTAAATAGCGGGCTTGGGCAGCCATTTGTATACACCCTACGATACTTTGTGCGACGTATTAGCCCTTTGCGCGCGCGGGCGCTCCGTCGAAAGGGACCAGAGTGGTAGTGCACGCGAGATGCTTCGGCACTGAAGTGCCTCGGCATGACGCCTTCCTTTCGGAAGGATGAAGCTTGCAGACTGAGGTGTGGCGGCGGGACGCCGCCCGCGACAGCCGGCGAGACGCCGGCGCTACATCGCGGGCGAGGGCGCCCGCTCCGCAACAGCGAAATAAAAAAGCCCGGCGGAATGCCGGGCTTGGGTTGCAAATGCTAATTGAGGTTCAGGCGCCGTCGCCGCCGACGTACTCAACCTGGCCGTGCTCATTGCGCGCCCAGCCATGGCGCGCCAGGAGCGAGCCGAAGATATTCTCCGCCGCTTCTTCGATCTTTTTGCGATCTTCGGCTGCGAAGTGGTCCTGCAGTTCGCGCTCGAAATCGGGGCTGGGCTGCGGGGATACAGGCTGCGTTGGGGCGGCCTGCGGGGCACTCTCCGGCTGCACCTGGGGGCGCTTTTTGCTTCTTTGGGAAACCATATTACTGCCCTTTTTTCTATTATTTGCAGACACTTGGCCCTCCATCAACCGACTCTGGTTTTTTCAGAATGGCTGAAGGATTGGATGCACGAAAGGTGGCTTCGGTTCCAAATGGACGCTGACTAGACCCGGCGCGGGCTGAGCAGGCGCATGGGAAGTGTAAAGATGGCCCAGAGGAAGCCGAGCACCCCCTCGACCGCGATGCCGACAATGCGGAAAGGTAAAAGGATCAGCCAGACAAAGGGATAGAGAATGAGGGCCAACAGGGCCAGGGGCCAGCACAGAACAAAGAGCAGGCACCAGAGGAGGAAGGTGAGCATGGAAGTTCTCCTGAGCAATTGTACGAAAGTTGGGGGGAGAAAGTTCCGCAGCTTACGAATGGTGACACGGAGCGACGGCGCTGGCGTGACCGTTGGAAAGCAGGTCCTTCGCTGCGCTCAGCATGACAATGGTGAGAGCGAGATGACAATCAGGAGAGTGATAAGAATCTAGTCGGCGGCGGCAACGGTTTCAGCTAACTGACGCAGCGACTGCTCATAAGGGGCGCGGGCGATGCCTCGTTCGGTAATAATCGCGGCCACGTACTTGGCAGGAGTGACATCGAAAGCAGGATTCTCCACCTTCACGCCTTCGGGGGCGATGGCTTTGCCGGCGATGTGGGTGACCTCGCGGGTGGAGCGCTGCTCAATGGGAATCTTGCTGCCGTCGGGAGTTTCCAGGTCCACGGTGGAGAAGGGCGCGGCAACGTAAAAAGGAATGCCGTGTTCTCTGGCCAGCACGGCGACGGTGTAGGTGCCGATTTTGTTGGCCACGTCGCCGTTGGCGGCGATGCGATCAGCGCCCACAACCACGGCGCCGATTTTGCCTTGCTTCATCATGGCGCCGGCCATATTGTCAGAGATGACGGTGGTGGGAATGCCATCCTTCATCAACTCCCAGGCGGTGAGGCGCGAGCCCTGCAGGAAGGGCCGGGTCTCATCGGCGTACACCTGAAGCTTCTTGCCGGCCTCGACTGCGGCGCGGATGACGCCAAGGGCGGTGCCGTAGCCGCAGGTGGCGAGGGCGCCGGCATTGCAGTGGGTGAGCACGCCGCCGCTGGAGGGCATAAGCGTAGCGCCATGGCGGCCCATGGCCTCGTTGGCGGCGATGTCTTCTACGTACATGCGCTGCGCTTCGGTGATCAGGGCCTGGCGGACCTGGTCCACGGGGAGCTCGGCGCAGGCTTCAAACTTTTGCTGCATGCGGCGGATTGCCCAGAACAGGTTGACGGCAGTCGGGCGGGTTTCGCCTATGACTTCGCAAATTTGGTCGAAGGCGCGGCGGAGTTCGGAAACGTGGCCCGCCTCGGCGTCGCGCGCGCCGAGGGCGATGCCCATGGCGGCTGCCACACCGATGGCAGGTGCGCCGCGCACGGTCATGTTGCGAATGGCTTCGGCGACCTCTTCGTACGTGGCGCAGGTGACGTAGGTTTCCTCGGTTGGCAGCTTGCGTTGGTCAATGAAGCGCACGCCGGAGTCGGTCCATTCCAGGGTCTTGATCATCAGTTCTCAGTTCTCAGTCAGCTGCTAGCTGCTAGCTACTGCTTCGCGCCGCACGTGCTCGCGGCGGACGTCGTTGGCGGTGAAGAGGGCCACGAAGGGCGCCGGAGCTGCCGCCTTTTCGACATTTGGCCGGCCGCGGGCCTCCTCGCGCTCCACCAGGCACATCACGCCGATCACATCAAAGCCGAACTCGCGCGCCGCCTCGATGGCCTGGATGGTGGATGCGCCAGTAGTACAAACGTCATCCACAATCACCACCCGCGCGCCCTTCTCGCGAAAGCCTTCAATGCGCTGTCCGGTGCCATGCTGCTTTTCCGCCTTGCGCACCAGAAAACCATGCAACTGGCCGCTGACCACGGCTACCGCGCTGACGATGGGATCGGCTCCCATAGTTAGCCCACCAATGGCCTGCGGGCGCCAGCCGCGGGCCTGAATCTCCTGCCAAAAAACTTCGCCGGTCAGCCGCGAACCCTGTGCGTCCAAAGTGGTGATGCGGCAATCAATGTAGTAGTCGCTAGTGCCGCCGGAAGAGAGCTTGAACTGGCCCAGGCGAAAGGACTTTTCCGCCAGCACCTGCAAAAGTTTGGCGCGCGCAGGGGACATAAACCTTTACCATAGCACGGCCAAAAGTTGGCAGGAAAGCGACGAGGCGAGAAGAGAGAGCAGGCGATGCACGAGCAAGCACGGGTAGTGGTGTTGGGAGCGGGGGCGGTGGGCTGTTACTTTGGCGGCATGCTGGGGCGCGGGGGTACGCCGGTGATATTGATTGCGCGACCCGCACGAGCAGAGGCGATCGAGCGCGAGGGCTTGTTCATTGACGCGGTGCACTTCCAGGGCCGGGTGCCGGTGGCGGCTTCGGCAGATTTAAACGTAGTGAGGACTGCGCAATTTGTTCTTTTTTGCGTGAAAACGGTAGACACGGAAACGGCGGCCCAGGAAGTTCGGCCCTATCTGGCGCCGGGAGCGCTGGTGATCAGTCTGCAGAACGGCGTGGACAACGTGGAACGCATTCGCGCGGCCAGCGGGATTGAGGCTGTCCGCGGGGTGGTTTATGTAGCGGCGGAGATGACGGGGATGGCGCGGGTAAAGCACTCAGGGCGCGGCGACCTGATCCTCGCCGAGGAAAAGGACCCGGAGCGACTGGCGAAAGTGCAGGCTCTTGCCGCGCTGTTTGAGGGCGCGGGCGTAGCCTGCCGGATTTCCGGTCAGATTGGGGTCGAGCAGTGGACGAAAATGGTAATGAACTGCGCCTTTAACGCCATTTCCGCCCTGGCGCGGGCCAATTACGGTTCCATCGCGCATAACACGCTGGTGCACGCGGTCATGAAGCAGGCCATCAGCGAGGCGGTGGCCGTGGCCCGCGCCGCCGGCGTTCCCATGAATGATGTAGATATGCAGGCGGCGGGCTCGAAGTTGGGAGATGCCATGGCTAGGGCGACCTCCTCCACCGCCCAGGACATTGTGCGCGGAAAAGCCACGGAAATTGATTCGCTCAATGGCTACATTGCGCGGCGAGGGAAAGAACTGGGTGTGGCCACGCCGGTGAACCAGACGCTGCACGCGCTGGTGAAGTTGCTGGAGGAGAGCACGGCGGCGGCCGCGCAATTCCACAAGGGCTGAAGCGTATGAGAGAAAAGCAGGTCCTTCGCTGCGCTCAGGATGACAATCGAGCGAGGGAGCGTTTGCGGCGTCGCTGAGATGCACACTTGCGAAAGTCGATTGCTTAGCCACCGACTTTTTCCAGATGATGGAAGTGGCCGCTGGCCACGAAGAGCAGGCTGAACAGGGTCAGATTGTAGCCTATGTGCACCAGCATGCTGCAAGCCACCGACTTGGTAATGGCACGCACGCCGGTGAGGACGACACCCACCACGAAGAGCACGACCAGAGGTCCCCAGGCATTGCCCAGTTGGGCGGAGTGCAGAAGGGCAAAAGGAATGGCGGTGAGCACGATGCCCAGCCCAATCCCAAGCCAGCGGGCGAGCACGGGGTAGAGGAATCCACGAAAGAACAATTCTTCCACGAACGGCGCCACCGTAACACCGAAGATGGCCATCATCCAGGCATCGGCTGGGCTATGAAAGTACTGGTCAATGGGCAAGGACTTGGGAATGGGGAGAAGGGCGGAGAGCAGTTGACCGCCAATGGCGACGATGGCGCCCAGGACGACGAAGGCAATCCCATTGCGTTCGGGCCAGTTCCAGCGCACTGCCGGCAGGAAGCGGTAGCCGCGCTCGCGCCGCACCACGGCATACATGAAAAGCACCAGCACCATGTAGGCGGCGAACTGGGCGGGGATGAGCAGCAGCGGATCGCGCGCCAGCTGCGCCGGCGACATCCCGCGAAACAAGCCGCTGGCAGAGGCGATCCACAGCGAGACGATGCCGAACAGAGCGATGACAAAGATGCCTACGACCGTAATGCGGACCACATCCCAGCCCGTGAAGGGCGGGTTCTCCACCGGTGGCGGACCCGGCGAGGGAACCTGGGGGGGAGGAATTTCGGGAAGCGAGTTGGGAGGCGAGGCCAAAGAATGATTATCGCAGACACGGGTGGAAGATTAACGCAGAGGGCGCAGAATAGTTGGGGAGAACCGCAGTTTCCGAACTTGGTTGGTCAAAACTCCCTGAAACCATGGTCGCAACGTGAATAGCGCAAGGTCCCTCGACTGCGCAGCTGGATTCGCAAGCGAATCCACCTGCTCCGCTCGGGATGACAGAAGGTTTTTTCGGGTGATAGAAGTTTTTCTTCGGAATGACAGAGTTTTTTGGGGATGACAGAAGGGAACTTTAACCCTGGGAGGCGGCGGCCAGTTCCACCGTGTACAACTGCTCCTCGGTAGCCGGGCACATGGCACGAAACTGGCAGGAGCGGCAATGGAACCCGGGGGTAGGCTCGAATTGCCCGCCAGCCATTTTGCGCGCCACGTCGGCAATGCGCTCCTGGGCGGCGCGCAATTCCTTTTCGTCGCGCGAGGTTGAAACCTCGTCGGAGGATTCCAGGTTATAGAACACCAGGCGATCGGGCACATAGCCCCAGAGTTGGCGCGCGGCCAGGGCATAAATGGAAAGCTGCAGGCTGCGGCGGGCATCTATGTCGGTTTTAGGGGTGCCGGTCTTGTAGTCCACGATGGCGACCCGCTGGCCGTCAATGCGGTCGAGACGGTCAATGCGGCCTTTCACCAGCATGCCCTGTACGGAAAACTGAAA
>DATJFA010000032.1:0-12527 GCA_035496015.1 Terriglobales bacterium
ACAAGAATGGCGCCTGCCCGGCCGCTGATGGGGGCGCGAATGTCGGTGTAGCCGAGGTTCACATGCGCGGTTTCCACCGCTGCCTTGTCCGCCTTAACCGCGGCAGTATAAGCCGCCGCCTGGGCTTCCTGGGCCTGGGCATCCTGTGGCGCCAGCACGCCCGCCTTCAGGAGCGCATCGCTGCGCGCTGCCTGTGCCCGGGCGTTAGCTGCCGTGGCCTCATCCTGCGCCAGCTTGCCCTCTGCCTGGTCAAGCGCTGCCTGGAGGGGCCGCTTATCCAGCTGGAACATCAATTGGCCGGCGCGAACATCGTCCCCCTGCTTAAACAGCACGCGCTCGATCTGCCCGTCCACCATGGACTTTACCTGTACCGTGCGGTAGGCCTGCGCATTGCCGATGGCGCTCACTTCAATGGGCACCGGCGTTTGCTCGGCCACGGCTACCGTCACGGGAGCGGCGGGAAATGCCGGGCGAGCGGTGTTCTGCTGCTGCTTCCCCCCGCAAGCAACAAAGAGAGAGGTTGTACTCAGCACCACGGTTATGACCACATCATGGATGGATCGTTTCATTTGTCTCAGGCCGTCACAGCATGATTTCGCGGCCGGTCGGAAGCACTGCCTGGCTTCCTTGCCGCTTTGTTGTCCTTCCCGCCTCTTTCGGTCACGCTTCTGGTCGAACCGTTGGAGCGCAGGCCCGCCGAGGAGCTATCCTGCCGGGGTGAAACTCCGTTCAGCCAGATGTCTGCGAGCTGCTGTCTCAACTGGCGAGGGTTGTATTTGAGATGCCGGGGGCTGATGAAGAGTTCCTGCAACAGGTTTTGCCCGGCCACCATGGCTACAAACGCGTGTGCGCCGACCATAGGATCTATTTCCCGCAGCCAGCCCTGCTTCATGCCCGCGCGAATGTAATCCGAAATGAGATGCAGCGATGTAGACAGATAATTATGTACAAACCTTTGCGATAGTTCGCCATGGCGAAGCGCACTGAACAACAGCAAACGGAAAAAAGCCCCATCATCTTGACGTCTGTCGAGCAGGATTTCTGCCAGATTTCCCACGGCGTTCCTGGCGCGGGCCGAGGAACGCAAACGCCGGTGCAGACACTCGGCCCGCAGCTTCGTCTGCTCTGACACTACAGCCCCATACAGCTCTTCCTTAGACGTAAAGTGACGGAAAATGATAGCTTCGTTGACTCCCGCCGCGCGTGCAATTTCCCGGGTGGTGGTCCCATCGAAGCCCTGCCGCGAAAACAGTTGGGTGGCTGCCCTCAGGATTTGTTTCCGACGTGTTTTTCCCGGCACTCGCATGTAATCGCTTGCTTATCATCTCATTCGATGTGCAAGGTAGCGGAGCGGGTCCGCCAAAATAATGTAAAGAAAGCTACGAAAAGAATATGCCCTCTGCGCAGGAGCGCGCGCCAGAATGGCAAAAGCCGGGAGGCCTCTCTTGCCTAGGCCCACTCCCGGCTTTGCTTACTGCAACTTGGAACCAAACTCTAGGGTTGCGGATTAGTTGCCGGCGCTTGGGGAGTGGCGCCTGCTGGCTGTGGACTGGCACCATTCGGCTGTGGACTTGTACCAGGCTGCCGGGGAGTGGCGGCAGCCCCCGCTTCCGGCTGGGCCGGTGATTGTGGCGGGATGTTGGTGGCCCCCACCGCAGCTTCCCGCGCCAAATGTGGGAATACCGGGGTGACCTCGAAAATCATCTTTTCGCGGGCCGAAGCCAGCGGAACAGAAGGCGATTTGACCAGCTCCGCCTGGTCGTTCCACGGGTCTACTTTAATTCGTCCGCCGAGAGGCAAAGCAGGCACCTGGTCCACCTTGCTCATTTCCAGAGCCGGAGCCGAACTCATCAGGTCGGGCATGCGCAAAATGCGGTCCCGCGCCGCCAATGGATTTCCCAGATGCGGCGTCAGCAAGGCCGAAAGCACGGCCGACCGTTCCTGCAAGGCCTTCAGGAACAGCCCGGCACCGGCCAGCTTGGATTTGTAGGGAGAATTCTGAAGCAGGTCCATTGCCTTCTTGTCGGCCGAGGCCTCCTCGTTCACATTGTGGGCAAAACCCAGCTGCTGGTACGTGTACTGATCTGAGAACAGCATGCGGTCAACGAAGGCAAACTTGGTGTCGGTCTGGTGACCCAGCACAATGTGCCCCAGTTCGTGGCTGAGCACCATGGCCAGGCTGGCCTCATCGGGTAGCACATCCAGCAGCCCGCGGCTGATTACAATGGTGTGGCCGACGTGGAAGGTCTCCAGCGGTTCCGTCAGCATCACCCGGCAGTGCACCGGCCAGGTCAGGTTGATATTGTTGGTGACCACCAGGTTGTTGACCACCGTCTCCAGTACCGTGTCCACTTCTCCTTTGGGGGCCAGCAACCCTGCCTGTTGCAGACGCTCTACGACGTTATTTTCCGCCTGCTGTTCCCACAAACGCTGGCTCTGCACCGGCGTGGCATCCTGGGCCGCGGCGCTCTGGTCCTGCACGTCCGGCGAATCCACCGTCAGCTGCGTCAGCTCTGATTCGTGCGACGCGTGCTTCAGGTTGTAGCCCCAGAGCCGGGTCTGCGCCTTGAAGCTGGTGGCGCGCCCGATCCCGTAGTGCATATCCGATTCCTCGCTGTATACGTAGGAAGGTAGCCAAAGCCCGGGCTGCAGATTCAAACGCCAGCTGTCAAAATGGAAGTAATACCTGCCGTTGCCCTTGTTGGAATAAGTGCCGTTCAAGCGGACGATGTGGTAGCCCTGGTCTTCTACCCAAATGCGCCCGACGAAGCGGCCGTCACCTGTCTTCGGCTTGGGTTGAACGTCGAAAATCAGGCAGCGCAGATCGCCAAGAAATTCCCGCCGCACATAGCGGAAGTCGTAGTGCTGGCGGTCGAATTCATCCCGGTCGGCGTAAATCATCCAGGCAAATCCCGCCGGATTCAGCCGCAAGGAATAACTTTCCGTCAGCGTTCCCAGGAAGCGTTTCAGGCGCGAGGAAGCGCCCAGGTAACTGGCTTCGCTGGCGTGCATCAGGTCCAGGCGCCCCAGGAAATACTTGTCCCCGGCCGGCGTCATGCCCAGCTCCGGGTCTGGTTTCATACCCTGGAAATAGGTCTCCACCACCGGACTGTAGTTGTCCAGGTTCTTCACCAGGTTTTGTTCGCTGGCCACAAACTGGTCTACCACCTGGTCCATGGTTACCGGTGCTGCTGGGGCCGCCTGGGGTTGGTCCTGGCCAAAAACTCCGCAGCTTAGTGCCATCGCTGCCGCTATTATCCATTTTGCAAATCGCATGATGTCTATCCTCATTTCAGTACGCCAGCTCGAAGACCACGTGGACCACGGCGCTGGAATCAATTGGCTGACCGTTCTGCTGCGCCGGCTTGAAACGAATCTTGCCCGCCGCGCTGACCGCCGCCTCATCCAGCCCGTGTCCTAAACCGCGCACTACCCGCAGTACTTGTGCCTGGCCATTGGCCCCGAACAGCACCTGCACCAGAACCTCGCCTTGCAGTCCCAACCGCCTTGCCTCTTCGGTGTAAACCGGCTTGGGCTTGGCAAGAATTTCCACTGGAGTTGTAGCCGGCGCGCTTACCGGCGCGCGCTGCTGCGGAGCGGCAGTCTGCGCGTTCGCATCGCCAAAGCCGCCGGCGTGTACGTTGCCTCGGCCGCTGCTGCGGCCGTCTCCGTTTCCGGGAGTGGCCACACCATCGCCGAAGCCGGCGCTGGCTACGTTGCCACGCGCCCCGCGCGCGCCGCCTGTGCCGTTGCCGCTGCCTGCTCCCACCGGCATATCAAAACCACCCATCCGCGCCATCACCAACTGCCCTTGCCCTTTGCCCTGCGCGGGAACGCCGTTGGGATCGCCAAAGCCGCCGGTTTGAACCTTCTCCGCCGGACGAACCATGGTCGGCGTAGCCGAACTGCCCCCGAAGCTGCCCGTGTGCACAATGGCCGGCATCGCTCCTCCCGGCCGGACCAGCGCCGGGGCCAACTTGGGCGCGGCAAAAACCACCTTGGGCGGCACCAACGCGGCTGTTTTCGCGGCCGCAGTACGCACATCTGACGGCACCATCAGGCCCGCCTTGACTGGCGGCGCCGGAAGCAGATGCGCCTGGAGCTTCGGTCGGAACCGCTCCGGCTGCCGGGTCTTCTCCACCAGCGGCGTATAAGTCAGGTGCGGCGCGGCCATTACCAGCCGCTGCGGGTTTATCAGTCCGGCTTCCACCAGCAAGAACAGCAGCAGCACCTGGCCGAGGAAGCTGGCCGCCAGCGTGCGCCAGTTAATTTTGCGTTCCGGCAGTAATAGTTGGTCGAACGCCTCTGCCATGTATGTCCTGCTCCAATTGGGGAACTCAGGCCCTGGGGAGTTCGCGCCGGAGTAGGTAGGTTACTGGTGGGGCAGCAGAGGGTAAATGTGCCCGCGGTGTATGTACGAGGGTAATTGGGGCGGAAGGACCCGAAAACAGGAGCGATTCAATGACTTAATCGTTCAATGATTCAATAATTGAATGCTTAGACTCGTGACTTGGCCCGGCGTACTGGCTTGCGCAGATTCTCCACAACCGCCGTCTGGGGGAAGAAAACGGAAAAGCATGTGCCGCTGTGCTGCGGCCGCACGCTGCTGTGCACGTGGATGGTCCCCCCGTACTTCTGCACGATCCCATAGCTCACCCACAGCCCCAGTCCGGTCCCCTTCTCGCCCTTGGTGGTGAAGAAAGGATCAAAAATACTCGCCAGGTGCTCGTGGCGGATGCCATGGCCGGTATCGGCAACGCTGATGCGCACTCCCTCCTGCCAGGGGTGACGCCAGTCGCGGGAAGGGAACACATGCACCTTGATGGCGCCACCTTCGGGAACGGCATCGATAGCGTTGCCCACCAGATTGGACAACACTTGCCTTATCTCTCCGGGTGAGGCAGTGATGGGAGCGGTGTTCTCCAGCCTTTTCTCCAGCTTCACTTTCAGCGTCTGCAATTTGTGCGCGTACAGTTCCAGCAGTCCACTCAAAAGCTCGGCCACATCCACCGCAACCGGTACTGTGGGCTCGCGATAGAAGGCAAGCGTCTGGCGGGCGATGCGGGCCACGCGCGCCACTTCTTCCTGGGCCATGCGGGCATAGCGGCGGGCGCTGGCGTCGAGCGAGGGGTGGTTCTCCAACAGATACAACAGGTTGGTTACGCCTTCCAGGGGATTATTGATTTCGTGGGCAATGGCCGCGGCCAGGCGCCCGGTCGTGGCCAGTTTCTCGGTGGCATGCAGCACGTCTTCGGTGCGCTTGCGCTCGGTGATGTCGCGCGAGTTGACGACAATGCCGGCTACTCCAGGCTCATGCAGCAAGTTGTTGCCGGTGGCCTCCAGCGTGCGCCAGTTGCCGTCCTGGTGCCGAAAGCGCAGCTCAAGGGGCGCAATGGACCCGCGAATCTGCAGATGCTCCTGAAAAACCGCCAGCACCCGGGCGCGATCGTCCGGGTGCACCAGGTCAAAAGCATTTTTCCCGATCAGTTCTTCCGGCTTGTACCCCAGGATGCGTTCAATGGACGGCGACTCATAACGAATGCTGCCGTCCGCTCCCAGGACGGTGATGATGTCGGAAGAATTCTGCACCAGGGAACGGAAGCGCAATTCGCTTTCCTGCAAAGCCTGGCGGCTTTGCCGTAGTTCCTGCTCCGAGCGCTTGCGCTCAGTGATGTCGCGCGCGATGGCGGAAGCGCCTATGATGTTTCCCTTTTCATCCCGAACCGGTGAAATGGTGAGGGAAACGGTCAGCACCGTCCCATTCTTTGCCTGCCGCCTGGTCTCGTAATGCTCGATTCGTTCGCCTAGCCGCAACCGGCGCATGATCTCCGGCGTGTCATCCGGGTACCCGGGAGGCACCAGGTAGGACACGTGACGTCCAATCATCTCCGCCGCCGAGTAGCCGTAGATGCGCTGCGCTCCTTTGTTCCAGCTGTGAATGATCCCGTCCAGGTTCTTACTCAGGATGGCGTCGTCGGAAGATTCGACAATGGCCGCCAGCTCTATGCGCGCCCGGCCGGACGATTCCCGGCCAAGGTCCCGCTCTTCTCCGGTGGATCTTTTCTGCACGCGCGGCGCTTCGCCCTCAACCTTGTCCTTGGGAAGTGCGGTCTTGGTGAGAGCGCGTCGGGAGTTCTTCATGGAAACGCCTGGCCTAAACGGGCACTTAGCTTACACCAAAAGGCCAGTTGCCCGCTGTGGACGCCTGTGCAACTTACACCCCCTTTCCTGGCATCGAAATTATGTTTTGGTGAGCAAAACGGCCGCGCGCATAAAGCTTCATTTGTGGACCTGGACCAGCAGCCGCGGCCTCATTTCGTAGTCTCTCTGGAAAATTGATAAGCGATACGGGAAGAACTGTGCGATGGCAGCCAAAGCGACCCCATCCAGAGCTGTAGCCAAAGCCCCAACCGGCCTGCCCGGATTGGATCAGGTGCTGAACGGGGGTGTTCCGCGCGGGCGCAATACGCTGATTATCGGCGGCCCCGGTTCCGGTAAAACCCTCATCGGCATGGAATTCCTTCTCCGCGGAGCGCGCGATTTCGGTGAGCCGGGCATTTGCATGTCGTTTGAGGAAACCGACCAGCAACTCAAGGCCAATGTTGCTTCTCTGGGCCACAACCTTGACGCCTTGGTCCGGGCCGGCAAGCTGTTGGTCGATTATGTCTACATCGAACGCAGAGAGATCGAGGAAACCGGCGAGTATGACCTGGAGGGCCTTTTCATCCGGCTGGAGCATGCCATCAAGCGCATCAAGGCCAGGCGCATTCTGCTGGATACCATAGAGGTCCTGTTTTCAGGGCTGGGCAACGAGGCTATATTGCGCGCGGAATTGCGCCGCCTTTTTCGCTGGCTGAGCAATCATGGCCTTACTGCCATGGTGACCGCGGAACGCGGTGATGGGGCCCTGACCCGTTACGGGCTGGAAGAATATGTTGCCGATTGCGTTCTGCTGCTCGACCACCGCGTCAACGAGCAGGTTTCAACTCGTCGCCTGCGCGTGGTGAAGTACCGCGGCTCGGCCCATGGTACCGACGAATATCCTTTTCTCATTGACCGCAGCGGCATCTCGGTTTTCCCCATCACTTCCGTGGGTCTCGCGCATGAGGCAAAAAGTGAGCGTATTTCCGGTGGCGTAAGCGGCCTCGACAAGATGCTGGGGAATCAAGGTTTCTACCGCGGCAGCAGCATCTTGATAACCGGCACCGCCGGCACCGGCAAATCCACTTTCGCATCCTTTTTTGCGAATTCCGCCTGCGCCCGCGGCGAACGTTGTTTCTACTTCGCTTTTGAGGAATCGCCCAGCCAGATCCTGCGCAACATGCGCTCCGTGGGCCTGAACCTGGAGCGGTGGATCAAACGCGAACTGCTCCACATTCACGCCGTGCGCCCCACCAGCACCGGGCTGGAGGGCCACCTGGCCGCGATGCACAAGCTAATCACCGACCACAAACCTTCGGTTGTGGTGGTTGATCCCATCACTAACCTGATCAGCATTGGGGATTCACTCGCGGTCAAGGCCATGCTGACCCGCATGATTGACTTTTTGAAGATGCAGGGCATCACGGCCATGTTCACCAATCTCACCCCGGAGGGCGCGATGGAACAGACCGTGATCGGCATCTCTTCCCTCATGGATAGCTGGGTCCTGCTCCGCGATGTGGAGCAGGGAGAAGCGCGCCGCCGGGTGCTCTACCTGCTCAAATCCCGGGGGATGGCGCATTCCAATCGCATGGTCGAGTTCGAACTTAGTGAACGGGGTATCACGCTGCATACTGACGGGCTGGCGCTGCAACAGAGGACGAGCGCATGAACGCACAGGCGAGTAAAAGCACAAAACGGCCGAAAGCGGCGCGGCGGCGGAAAATGATGGCATGGGAATTGCGCCTTTACGTCGCGGGCACGACTCCCAAGTCCGTGGCCGCCTTTGCCAACCTGAAGGAAATCTGTGAAACCCACATGGGAGGCAAGTACCGCATTGAAATAGTTGACCTGCTGCGCAACCCACAGCTTGCCAGCGGCGACCAGATTGTGGCGGTTCCGACCCTGGTGCGGCGTTTGCCGCACCCGGTCAAAAAAATCATTGGCGACTTGTCCAACACCCAGCGGGTGCTGGTGGGACTGGACCTCAAGCCGGCGCGTCTGACCCACGCCGCCAGCCAGGCTTGACGAATGCCGCGCTTCCGGCCAGCAGATGACAAACGGCAAGGCCGGGCAGCGCGCACCCCGGGTGAGTTCCAGCAGCAATTGGCGGAGCAGAGCGGCGCCACCTATGTGCTCAGGCTGTATGTGGCGGGGACAAACCTGCATTCCGTGCGCGCCATCGAAAACACTCGGCGCCTGTGTGACGAGTTCCTGCGGGGCAGATGCGAGCTGCATGTGATTGACCTGTACCAGCAGCCGACTCTGGCGCAACGTGACCGCATCCTCACCGTGCCCGCTCTGGTGAAGCTTTTCCCCCCGCCCACCGTCAGGTTTGTGGGCGATATGTCAGACACCGGCAAGATTCTGCGCGGTCTGGGCATTGTGCCGCGCAAAACCGGGAATGAGTGATTGGCCGAAAGAAAACACAAAGCGAAGGGCAGTGAAGTGGACGACCTGCGCGGCCAACTGCAGGCGGCGCGGGAGACCCTGGAAGCGATTCAGTCCGGCGCCGTGGATGCGGTGGTCGTGTCCAGCCCGGGCGGCGACCGTCTCTATACCCTGACCGGCGCGGAGCACGCCTACCGAGTTTTCGTGGAGGCTATGAACGAAGGCGCGGCCACGGTCTCCTCCGACGGCACCATCCTCTACTGCAACCGCCGCTTTGCCGAGTTGGTGCGCAGGCCTCTGGACGAACTGATCGGCACTCCTGTTTTGGATCTGGTCCCTGGCGCCGAACGCAAGGCGTTCGAAGCGTTGCTGCGCAAATCGTTGGAAAGCAGCGGCAAGGCGGAAAGCAGCCTTTGCTCCGCCGGCGGCGAACTGATTCCGGTTTACATTTCCCTGCGCAGCTTTGAAGAGTTCGGCTCGCGCGCCCTGGGCATGGTCGTCACCGACTTGCGGGAGCAGAGACGCAACCAGGAGATGCTGGCGGCGGGCAAACTGGCCCGCCTTATCATGGAGCAGTCCACGGAAATTGTGGCTGTTTGTGACACCGAAGGACGCGTTTTGCAGGCCAGCAATGCGCTGGAACAGACCTGCGGCGCCAATCCTCTGTTTCAGCCTTTTGATAGTGTGCTGCCGCTGGACCTGTATATTCCCGGCCAAGTGGCGCCGCCCCGGCGCTTCACTGTGGCCGACCTTTTCGCCGGCCACACCTTTCGCGGTGTGGAGGTCAGTTATCAGCCCCCACAAGGCGAACGCCGGCACTTTCTGCTCAGCGCCGGACCGGTGGTGCTGGATGGCAGCCCCGCCGGCTGCGTCATCACCCTGTTCGACATTGACGAGCGCAAGCGGGTGGAGGAATCGCTGCGCCGCTCGGAAAAACTGGCTGCCACCGGGCGTTTGGCCGCGACCATCGCGCACGAAATCAACAATCCGCTGGAGGCGGTAACCAATCTTCTTTACCTCATTGAAACTGTTCCCGGTCTCGACCGCGAAGCCCTGAACTATGCCACCGCAGCCCAGGAGCAGCTGGCGCGCGTCGCCCATATCACCCGCCAGACGCTCGCTTTCTATCGCGAATCTCGCCAGCCACAGCCCGTGCGCCTGAAGGAGATAACCGACTCCATTCTTTCTCTGTATCGCGGCAAAGCCGAGCTGAAGAACATTCAGGTGCTGGAGGATCTGCGCTTCGAAGGCGAAATCCTGGGCTTTCCCAACCAGGTGGCGCAGGTGGTTTCCAATCTCTTCCTCAACGCGCTGGAGGCCTGCCCGCCCGGCGGGAAAATCCGGGTCAGAGTTTACCCCTCGCGCGAATGGTCCAACTCGCGTAAGCCGGGAGTTCGCGTGGTCATTGCCGATAACGGCCCTGGCGTTGCTCCCCGGGACCGCGCACGGCTCTTTGACGCGTTTTTCACCACCAAGGGCGAAAAGGGAACCGGCCTGGGGCTCTGGGTATCACAGGGCATCGTGGCCCGCCACAGGGGTTTTCTGCGCTTCCGTAGCAGCGTGCGTCCCCAACACAGCGGCACAGTTTTCTCTGTTTTTCTCCCGCGTCAAGACTCTGCGCCGCTCACCGCTCAGTCCCAGTCGGATTAGAAGCCCCCGCAGGCTTGCCCAGAGTGCACAAACCGAAAAAACAGTTCCCCGCCTGATCTCCTGGCCTGTGAGAAGATACGACGATCCGCCACGGCAATCCGCGGAGAGCTTGCCTTATGCGCTCGTTCGTGACCGCACTGATGTTCGGCGTGCTGGCCCCCCGTCCGGCGCGCGCGGCTGATCCCCGGGCGCAGCCAGCCTTCAGGCGTCGGCCACGCCGCCTTAATCATCCCTTGGGCATCGCTCTTGCCCTGCTGCTGGCGGCCAGTATGTGGTTCTACGTGAAGGGCGTGCTGGTTCCTTACCAGGAGGCGGATGCCGCCCGCTACTCCCGCCCCCGCGGCAATCTTTCAGATTTGTACCCACGCTGGTTGGGTGCGCGGGAGCTGCTGCTTCATCACCGCGACCCTTACAGCTGGCAGGTGACCCGCGAAATTCAGGTGGGCTACTACGGCAGAGTACTGGATCCCTCTCGCCCCAACGATCCCAAAGATCAGCAGGGATTTGCCTATCCTGTTTATGTGGCCTTTTTGTTGGCGCCGTTTCTACACCTGGATTTCGCGCCCCTGCGCACTGGGTTTACGTGGGTATTGGCTGGGCTGATCGTGGCCAGCGTGCTGCTTTGGGCCAAGGCGCTGCGTTGGCGCCTTTCGGCGAGCGGGAAAGCTATTTTTGTCTTACTCGTGATTGGCAGTTTCCCCGCCGCCCAGGGAATCAAGCTGCAGCAATTGACCATTCTGGTCAGCGCCGTGCTTGCTGCCGCCGCCGCCGCGCTGGCCGCCGGCTGGTTGTGGTTGGCGGGCCTGTTGCTGGCGCTGTCCACTATCAAACCTCAGCTGGTTGTTCCCCTGCTGATTTTTCTACTACTGTGGGTGATTGGCGACTGGTCCAGGCGCTGGCCCCTGCTGGCCAGCTTCGGCATTGCCATGGCCTGCCTGCTGGGAGCTAGCCAATGGATCCTCCCCGGCTGGATGGGGCAATTTCTGGCCGCGATGGCTGCGTACCGTCATTACACGGGTGGCGTTTCCATCCTAGCGGCGCTGCTGACGCCTCTGGGTGGCCTGATCGTCACCGCAGCCTTGCTGCTGGCTCTGGTAGTGCTGGGCTGGAGACTGCGCCATGCGCCTGCCGCTTCGTCCCCGTTTAACCTCATGCTCAGCCTGGTTTTAGCGGTAACGGTGGTCATAATTCCCACCTGGGCGCCCTATAACCAGTTGCTGCTGCTGCCAGCCCTTATCCTGCTGGTCCGCGACTGGCGCCGCCTTGTCCGCCTCGGGCGACTTTCACGGCTGCTCTATCTTTTGGTGGTAGCCCTCGTCGTCTGGCCCTGGCTGGCCACGCTCTACCTGAGCGGCGCCTGGTTTTTCCAGCCGGCTGTCATGGTGCAGCGAGGCTGGACCCTGCCCCTCTACACCTCCATGCTCATCCCGTTTGGGGTCATGGCCTTACTGGGAATTGACGCCGCCCGCCGCAGGGTCGCTCTGCCTGCGGAATGAACTCATGTTCTGTCTTGCCTTTTCGCTGGCTCAGGGATTACGCTTTTGCCACAATTATCGGTAGAACGCCCGCCACTCCGGGGATAACGGCCAGCGGGAAACCTACCCCGGTACCCACAAAATCATGGCCCTACATAGCGCCGCCACTCCTGCCGTCGAACCTGGAACTGGAGCATTTCCTACACTTCTCGTGGTACAGGGAAACGACACTCGAACCATCATCCTGGATCATTCACCCTTCACCGTCGGCCGCAAGGTTGATAAGGACCTGGTCATCGCCGATCCGCGGGCCTCGCGCGATCATGCCGTAATTCTTTCCGAAAACGGCGAGTTCTCGGTGGTGGACCAGGGCAGCAAGCATGGCACCTACGTGAATGGCGAACGGGTGCAGCGAGTCAAGCTGAAGCCCAATGATCGCATTGAGTTCGGCGCCCGCGATGCCGTTTATGTGGTCTTTCAGCCGGCGCAGCCCGCCACCAGCACTGCCCGCGAGTTTCTGCACCAGATTTCCGATCTGAACATCTCCACCCAGACCACCGACCTGGAAAAATTGACACTGTTCCTGGAGGCGGCGCGCAAGCTCAACACCACCGGGGTGCTGGACGAGATTCTGGTGACGCTCATTGAATCTACGCTGCGCCTGACCGGCGCCGAGCGGGGTTACGTTTTTCTGCTGGAACAGGGAGGAAAATTGCGCCTGGCCGCAGGACGCAATTCCTCTGGCGCTGCGCTGCTTGACGACAAAACGATTTCTCATTCCATCCTCGACGACGCCATTCATTCCAACTCCGAATTCCTGGTGTCGGACACCAGCCAGTCCAGCGACATGGCCGTGCGCAACAGCGTAAT
>DATJFA010000033.1:0-10240 GCA_035496015.1 Terriglobales bacterium
TTCAAGTGCGCGTATTGGGCATGGAGGCTTCTGTTGCTCACGGGAGTGGGATGCGATAGATATTGCGTTGCACCGTCTGGCGAGAGAAAGCATATGTCTCGGGCGAGTTGCCGGGGGCGACATCGGCCACATCCATCACGCGAACGCCAGGAAATGCTGCGATTTCACGCTCCGAATGGAAGCCATCCCGCGGGATATCGGGCAACAGCTTGCCGGGAGGCAGGGGTATTACGTACGTGCGACCGCTTGCCATTGCGGTGTTCATAGCATCAGTTACAGATAAATAGAGAAAAGCTCGATTGGGTGGCCACCTTAGAAAACAAGTGCCATCAAAAATCGATCTGGCCGGGGCGCCAGAGATGGGGAACACCTTAGTTGTTATACTGCTCTGACCATTTACCCGACCCCAGGCGGTTACCAACTCTCCATCCGGCGAGACGCCCTGAACCTGCGAAATCTCCGTGGGAGTTAGCTTTTGGCTCCCGGTTCCATCCTCGCGCACTCGGAGGACGAATGTTGACTGCCCCTGGATGGAATGAAAAATCAACTCACCGGGCGGACCAAAATAAGGCATGTCGCCTTCGACGTCCGGGATGATTTGCGGAGGTCTGCTGCCGTCGGTGGGCGCCAGCCATATGCGAGACTTGTGATCCGGTTCGATGGCCGAAAAAACGACTTTGCGGCCATCCTGAGAAATGTTGTAGCCGGTGACGGCAAAGCCGGGGAGTAGCGGCCTCTTTCTGCCAGAGGCGATGTCTGCTACCCATAATTCGCTGGCACCCAGAAACGGCGAGGTCCCGCCTTTCAAAATTCGATAGTAAACTTTCTCGCCGTCGGGCGAGAGAGCCGGCATGTAGGCGTAGCCTTCGAGGGAGACTTGGCGATCACCATTCTCCCCGTGGATCGAAACTACCCGCTCACGAAGACCCACGGACGTAATCAAGGAGCGACCGTCTGGTGCAAGCGCAATACCTTCTTCTTCGGTGGGACCGGAAGTCAGCTGCTCCGGCTGGCCATCGGGGAATCGCTGCCGCCAGATATGGAAATTGTTTTCATGATGGAGGGACAAATACATCCATTTGCCGTCTTCAGACCAGGCTCCGCTGGTGCATGGTGAATTTGTGAGCCCGACCTGTTTGCCAGCGGATCCGCCACTCACAGGAACCAGACGGCAGGGCAACCATTCGCCGTTGTCCATCTCGACCACCAACACCCACTTGCGGTCAGGCGAAAGATAGGACCGATGAGCCATTCCCCGCTCGTGAGGAGGAACATAGATCTCGCGTGGTTCTCCCCGCGCCTCGTTTGAGGTCATGATCGCCATATGCTCGCCAGACTTGATCTCCGAAAACATCAAGTGCTGCGGATCAGTCCAAAACAAGCCAGAGGCATTCGGCAGCCAGCGCTCAGGCTGGCCAGACAAAACCGACACCCACCAAGTGTCCCAATTAAACCGGATCAGGGTCGTATATGCGATGCGAGAACCATCAGGAGAGAAGACGGGGCCCATTTTGGGCAAATTGTCATGGGTCAGCTGAACCGGCTCGCCCGAAGGGAGCATCTTGACGTAGATTTCGCCAGGCGCCACAAACGTGCTGTAGCCGCGAACGAATGTCAACATCCGGCCATCCGGCGATAGAGCCGGCTGGGTAACTGAGTCGGGGAAATTCGTAAGCTGTATCCAACTGGAACGATCAGCGATTTTGCCGGGGCTTCTGAGCCAAAGGGCAAGTCCGAACAAAACCAAGCAGACCGGAATAGCCGCCTTCCACAGCGTTCCTGGGCTGACGCCATGTTCAGCTGGCAGGGCCGCCGGCAGTTTCCCGGATTGTGTATTCCGTTTCAGCCGTTCGAGGTCGGTGCGGATATCCGAGGCGTGCTGATACCGCAGATTGCGATCCTTCTCCAGGCACTTGTTAACAATTCGTTGCAAATCGGCAGGCGCGTTGCGGTTTATTTCTGGCAGCGGAACAGGCGTCCGGTTCAGAATCCCGTCAAAGATCACGGCTGTGCTCTCGCCGCTGAAGGGCAACTTTCCGCTGGCCATTTCGTATAGCACAGCACCCAAGGAGAACAAATCGGTTCGCGCATCCAACTCTTTTGCCCGCGCCTGCTCCGGCGACATATAGGCGACCGTTCCCACCGCAGTACCGGGACTCGTCAGGTGCTCTTCCATGGTCAGCGTTGGGTGCACACCCTCCAGCTCCCGCGTGTGATCGAGCGAGGTCGACACCTTAGCCAGTCCGAAGTCCAGAACTTTCGCGTGCCCGCGCTTGGTCACGAAGATGTTGGCCGGCTTAATATCGCGATGAATGATGCCAGCTGAGTGTGCCGCGTCGAGCGCGTCAGCTATTTCGACTCCAAGTGACAATACCGTCTCAATGTCCAGTGGCTTGTAGCCGATTCGGTGTTTCAGAGTCATGCCGTCGAGATATTCCATCACGATAAAGGGATGACTATCGCCTTTGCCGACCTCGTAAATGGTGCAGATGCTGGGATGATTTAATGCAGAAGCTGCTCGCGCTTCACGCCGGAATCGCTCCAGTGCCTGTGGATCCTTGGCGAGATCATCGGGTAAGAACTTCAAAGCCACGAAGCGCCCAAGCTCCGTGTCCTGGGCCTTGTACACCACTCCCATCCCGCCACCGCCCAGCTTCTCGAGGATGCGGTAATGCGAGATCGTCCGGCCAATCAGTTGGGAGGGGGTAGTCATTGGCGGGAATGGTAGGCCGGTTCGGGATTGGGGTCAATTGGGACCGGGAGAATAACGCGGGCTATTACAGCTTGCATACCCCGCCAGGCCTGCTTGGGGAGGGGAAGCGCCGCCCTCCGGCACCGCCTCTCATGGGAGGCGTACGACGACGGTATCACCTTCATCCAGCCCAACGGATCGAAATTCAACGTGTATTACGTGTACAAGCGAACGGGAATTGCCGGCGATCCCGCTCGCAACTGAACCCTGTACGAGAAAGCATTAAGGATTCGTTCGGCGCAAGAATTGGAAGAATCCGATTCTCAGAGCAGGGCTCCGTTTAGAGTCTGTCCATTCTGAGGATGGTCTGCAGCAGCACGTTGGCGCCATTGGCGCAGTCGGACCAGCGGGTCAGCTCCTTGGGCGAATGGCTGATGCCGCTGACGCTGGGCACAAAAATCATGCCCATGG
Source organism: Terriglobales bacterium (assembly GCA_035496015.1). Classification (GTDB taxonomy): domain Bacteria; phylum Acidobacteriota; class Terriglobia; order Terriglobales; family Acidobacteriaceae; genus JAICWP01. Next base: position 3,164 of record DATJFA010000033.1, read on the forward strand.
GACCAAGCCTGGCCATCATCTGCGCGTCGTGGCCGGCGCCGCTGGGCAGGCGCATGGTCTTCAGGCCCAGGCCGGCGGCGGCCTGCTCGATCTGGGCCTGGATTTGCGGGTTGGCCATGGCCGGGGGATCGTTCTCCAAGTGCCTGATGGTAATTTCCGTGTTGGTTTCGTGGGCGATCTGCTGGGCTTGTCGGCGAATTTCCTCGCCCAAGCGGCCGATCTTCTCTGGGGAAAGATCACGCAACTCGATGGAATGCTTCACCAGGCCGGGGACGACATTGGTGGCATTGGGATAAACCTCGAGGTGGCCTACGGTGCCGACCTGGCGCCCGGGTTCGCGGGTTACCAGCTGCTGCACGGCTTCGATGAGCTTGGCAGCCGCCAATAGCGCATTGCGACGTTCGGGCATGGGCGTGGTGCCGGCGTGATTGGCGAAGCCGCGAATCTCCACCGCGTACTCGTCAATGCTGACGATGCCTTCGACCACGCCGATGGGAATGCCGGCTTTGTCGAGTGTGCCGCCCTGCTCAATATGCAGCTCGAGGTAGCAGCGGAATGAGCCGGGCGCGATGCGCGCCTGCTCGAGCCGGGCCGGGTCGCCGCCGATTTTTCGCAGGCCATCGGCCTGCCGTATGCCGTTGTACTGACGTTCGAGGTCAGGAGAGTCGCCGCTGGCGATGCGGCTACCCACCAGGCCGCCTTCTTCGTTCTGCCAGATGACCGTCTGCAGGGGATGGCGGGTAGTCAGCCTGTTGTCCTGCAAGGTGTGCATGACTTCGATGGCGGCCATGGAGCCGAGGTCGCCATCGAAGTTGCCGCCGCTGGGGACGGAATCAATGTGCGACCCAAAGAGGATAGGCTTCAGCGAGGAGTCGCTGCCCGGGCGCACGGCAGTGATGTTGCCGGCGGTATCAATGCGAGGCTGGAGGCCGGCGGCGCGCATCAGGTCCATCGCGTATTTGCGGCCGGCGACATCGGCATCCGAGTAGGCGACGCGGCTGACGCCATCGGCGAACGTTCCGCCGGCGGAACGGCCGTAGACGCTGAGGCCTTCGAGGCTCTGCTGCAGGCGTCCGGGATTAATACGCAGAGCGGTGGCGTTCTGGGCAAATGACAGATCAGCTAGGGAAGCGGCGGCGCCGGCGACAACGAAACCAGCGAGCAGTTCGCGGCGGGTGAGCGGCACGGGCGGATTATATAGGAGGGAGTTCCCACATTTGCCCGCGTCGAATCTGTTCTTTGTGCGCGCGGTGGAGCTATGCGGGCAAATGTGGGGCACCCGGTTAGTTTCTAAAGCGCAAAGCCGGTGCGACCACGGAAGTTGTGCGGCGTGCGCTGCCGGCAGGATAATGGCGGGCAGGAGCCCTTCTAGGCGATGCGACAGAACCTGGTCCTAATGACCGACAGCTACAAGTTCACCCACTGGCGGCAGTATCCGCCGGGCACGCAGAAGGTGTACAGCTACATCGAGTCGCGCGGCGGGATGTTCGAGGACCTGGTGTTTTTCGGGCTGCAGTACTACCTGAAGCGTTATCTGAAGGGTGCGGTATTTACCCTGGAGGACATAGAAGAGGCCGACCAGTTCTGCCGCCAGCACTTTGGCCAGGAAGGCTATTTCAATCGCCAGGGCTGGTTGGAACTGCACCGGAGCTATGAAGGGAAGCTGCCGCTGGAGATCAAGGCCGTGCCCGAGGGCACGGTGGTGCCCATTTCCAACGTGCTGATGACGGTGGAAAACACCGACCCGCGCTTTCCCTGGCTCACAAATTATATGGAGACTCTGCTGCTGAAAGTGTGGTACCCGATCACGGTGGCCACGCTGTCGCGCGAGATCAAGAAGGTGTTTCTGTCGCACCTGGAGCGCACGGGCGATCCCTCGCAGACCGCCTTCAAGCTGCACGATTTCGGCTATCGCGGCGTTTCCAGCGAGGAGACAGCGGCGGTGGGGGCGGCCGCCCACCTGGTGAATTTTCAGGGAACAGATACGGTGGCGGGCATTCGGCTGCTGCAGCAATACTACGGGGTGCAGGCGATGCCTGCTTTCAGCGTTCCGGCAGCGGAGCACTCGACCATTACTGCCTGGGGACGGCAGCGCGAGCGCGATGCTTACCTCAATATGCTGCAGCAGTTTCCCCACGGAATTGTGGCTTGCGTGAGCGACTCCTACGATGTGTTTAACGCCTGCGAACACATTTGGGGAGAAGAGCTGCGCGAGCAGGTGTTGAGCCGCGATGGGGTGCTGGTGATTCGCCCCGACTCGGGGGACCCTAAAACCATCGTGGTCACGGTGCTGGAGATCCTGGGGCGCAAATTCGGCTTTGAGACTAACGCCAAGGGATACAAAGTGCTCAATCCCAAGGTGCGCATCATCCAGGGTGACGGGGTGAACTACTGGACCATCCAGGACGTGCTCACGGCCGCCACGCGCGCCGGATGGTCGGCCGACAACGTCGCCTTCGGCATGGGGGGAGCGCTGCTGCAGCAGCTAAACCGCGACACCCAGAAGTTCGCCTTCAAATGCTCCGAGGTGACTATTTCCGGCGAGGAACGTGAAGTTTACAAGGAGCCGGTGACCGACCGAGGCAAAGGCCAGAAACGCGGGCGGCTGGCGCTGGTGCGGCGCGACCATCATTTCAAGACAGTTACTGTCGAGGCAGGGAAGAGCGTCCCGGGAGGGCTGCTGCAAACTGTGTTTGTGAACGGCGAGGTGAAGCGGGAGCAAACCCTGGAAGACATTCGCCGCCGGGCTGAGGTGCCGGTAAGCGAGCCGGCAAGCCGCTAGGCGTGGGAGTTCCCCTTTGACCGGATTGGCGCCGGGCAGGCCACCTGCCGCACCAGGCCAGGCATCGCACTAGCAGCCATGGCCGATCTGAGCGCGAAGAATTTTGGCATTGCCGGCATATTCAGCATTCTGCTCTTGCTGGCCGGCCTGATGCTGGCGGGGTTCATGACCTATCTGGCATGGCACGATCAGAATCCCTGGCCCAAATCCACCCAGCCCCACTCCGGCCGGCTGTTCACGCCGCCCGCCTCCAAGCCGCCGAGCGTGGCCCCGGCAATTCTTTTTGGGGAGCCGCCAATTCCGCAACCCAATCGCGAGGCTCGCGAACTATAAAGAGCCTGGATCGCCATTTTGCCGGATATAGTGGCCGGGCGATACAGTGCGGTTTAATAAGAAGCGCCCTGGGAGCCTTCAAGGGCAGCGAGGCAGCGGCTTAACCCGCGAGCGCCTGGGCGTGCGCGAATTCGCGGGCGCGTTCCAGCAGACGGCGCGCACCGGCTTCGTCACCCCGCGTGCGCAGAATAGCTGCCAGGTGAAAAAGGCTGCTCACTTCGCCTACTCCTTCTTCCTGGCTGCGCTCGAAGGCGCTCTCCGCGGCGGCAAAGGCTCCGCGCCGTTCGTGAATGACGCCCATGTGGTAATGCGCCATCAGGTATTCGGGCGTAAGAGTAAGCGAGCTTTCGAACTGCTGCAGCGCTTCCTCCAGCCGGCCGGCATGGAAGTAGCAGATAGCCAGGCGATAGTGGGCGGCGTTGTAATGAGGATCAACTTGCAGGCAACGCTCGAAGGCACGAATGGCCTCCGGCATGTCGCCATGGTGATACCAGGCCACGCCCAGGTCGTAGTAGCCACGGGCAAAGTGAGGAGCGCCGGCCAGAGCACGTTCGTAATAGCGAATCGCCTCGAGCAGAACCCCTTCATGGAAGCACAGATTGCCCAGCATGTGGTTGGCCAGCACGTGATCGGGCTCGGACTGGAGCAGGCGCTCCAGTTCCAGGCGCGCTTCGGAGCTGCGGCCGTCACGTTCCAGGGTCAAGGCAAAAAGCAGGCGATGGTCCACCCAGGCATCACGGAGAAAGGCGCCACATTGGGCGCAGAACTTGTCCTGGGGGTGGAAGTCGCAGCCGCAACGGGAGCAATGGGTAGCAGTCCTGGCAGCGTCAGAAGTGATCATGGGCGCACCTGCATTCACGTTGTTTCCAGTCTCGCGCCTGGATGCACCAGACTCAGTGATGAGGGTCACGCGCAACAGTGACGCGACCTTGGTCACTTTTGGCTTATCGTGCCGCTTGCCTACCATGTTGTTTCGCCGCGCTCCCCGCCTGAGCCGCCGCAGTGCGGCCGGCCATGCGGAAGCGGAAAGCGACGTGTCTGCATGCGATTGCAGTGCCTGCTGGTAACGCAAGAACGCGAACTGCTGGAGCTGGTGCGGCCCGTGCTGGAAAACTCCGGCATGGAAGTGGAAGTGCGCGCGGAGACGCGCAGCGCGCTGGAGATCTGCGGCCGGCGCCATCTCGACGGATTCCTGGTAGATTGCGACGATGTGCCCGGGGGGCGCGACCTGCTGGCCAGCATTCGGGGCAGCGGCTCCAATCGCATGTCCACCATCTTCGCGGTTGTCAATGGAACCACCTCCATCACCCAGGCCATGGAAGAAGGCGCCAATTTTGTGCTGGGGAAGCCCCTGGCAGCAGAGCGGTTCCAGGCTTATCTCGAGGTGGCACGCGTTTCCATGGAGCGCGAGCACCGGCGTTACTTCCGTTTCACTGTCAACTTGCCCGTCCGCCTACAAAGCGCAGAAGGGGTGGAAGGGGAAGGACGCATGGTAAACATCAGCGAAGGCGGGTTGGCAGTGCGAATGGCGCCGGGCGGAGGTTTGCAGGGAACCGTGCGACTGGAGTTTACGCTCCCCAGCCTGGAGCCCTTTACGGTGCAAGCCAAAGGCGAGGCAGTGTGGGGGGATACGGCCGGCCTGGCGGGGATCCGCTTCCTCTACATGGGCGAAGACTCGCGCCGGCGGCTGCAGGAATGGCTAGGCCAGCTGTATGCACAGATGGAGCTGCATGGGGACGGAGAGGCGTAACCAGCTTGAGGTGCGCTGCAGGAAGATTTCAGAGTTTCGCAAGTTTCAAGGTTTCAAACGCTGGCAGCGGTTGCAGCCGTGAAGGAAACTTTGAAACCTGCGAAACCTTGAAACTTTCTAGACTTTGGCGGCAAAGGCGTTGTTGTTCTTGGCATCCAGGGGCAAATTTTCGCAGTTCTTGATGGCAGCGGCGATGCCAAAACGCTGGCCACTAGGCTGGGGCTCCACCCGCACCACGGTGGCATGGTAGCGAACACGGCGTTTGCCATAGACAGAAAGTTCCGCCGGCAACACCATTTCCACGTGAATCATGGTGCCGTGAGCCAGCGAGGTGCTGCAATACACAAATAAACCGCGCTCGTTCAGGTTGGTCACTTCGGTCTTTTCCGAGGCGGCGGCGATCCCGTGGGTAACAACCGCAGGGATACAAACGCGGTGGCGGCTCAGGACCCGCTTCTCCTGGCCGGAGCCGGCGATCTCAGGAAATACCTCCTGGAAAATCGCATCGTTTTTGTCCTCGACGCTGGGTTCCTGCCCGGTCAGGTACTGCGAAAGCGAAAGCAGCCGAGCGACAAACTTGTTCCATCCTTTGGGCTCATTAGTAGTCGCATTGCTCATAAACGCTCCTCGATACCCTTACCGCGGGCCGGAAAGAAAGCCGGCGATGGCGTCGCCGCGGTTGTCTCGCAAAAGGCCCAGGGCCGAGGCGACGATTACAAATAAAACTCCGAATACCAGCGGGTAGCGAGCTACCCGGGTCTCGTTCTCCTGCCACATGCTAAGGAGGGCGGCTTTCATCTTGCTTCCTGAACTGGGAATCAGGCTTTTCCAGATTCCGCCAATAGGCGCTCAGCGGCAACATCACTAAAGTAATATTTACCTGCAACCCAAAGGGAACTACCTTGGCACTTGCACAATCTTTAATGGCCAAAGAAACTGACGTTGCTTGGGGAGGAACTGGGAAATGGACAGCGCAGGGATTCTGATGATTTTGTTTGGCTCGGTCATTTCTGTGACCACCGCACTCACTTTTATGGAAGTGCGGCGGATGCGGAAAGCCGGCCTCGTAAAGTAATTGACCGCAACCTTCATTCGGCTGGCGGCGCCCAGGGAGAAGTACGTTTAAGCAGCTCGGCAGCTGCCCGGTAGCCGCTCGCTATCGCGCCATGAACAGTGGCGTGGTAGCCCTGAAAGTTCGTCGCCTCTCCTGCAAAGAACAAGGTGTCCGCCAGCGGCGCCGCCAGCTCGCGCTGAGCCTGCTCCGTGCCTCCCGCTACAACGTAGCTGTAGGCGCCACGGGAAAAGGGATCGGCTTGCCAATCGTGGACATAGGCGTCCCGCAAGAGGCTACTGAGATGTCCGGTGGTCATCCGCAGAATTGCCGCCAGAGCTTTCACCGCCTTCTCTGTGATATCTGACGCCGCCAGCCCGCATAACTGCTGGGCTCGCGCCCCCGCGCTCCATCCAACCAGCACCGGCGCCGGCGAGGGCAGCTTGCTCCACCAGGTAGGGAACAGCGGATTCTCCGAGAAGAGGAACTGCATATCTGCCAGAGTGCCTGAGCTTCCGGCGAAAGCCGCCTGGCGCCAGAAGGCCTCGCGAAAAACCAAGGTGACGTGAACCGCGGTTCCCATGGCCAATTTGGCCAGTGCTTCCTGCTTGCAATCGAGATGGGGAACAAACCTGACCGCGCCGGGCGAGTCCGGCGGTAATTGCAGAATAGCCAGCGGCAGCGTGACGACGGCGCAGCCGGCGCGATAAGTGCACGGGCCGTCGCCTGCTAGCCGGCATTCCATTTCCACGCGCCCGGGCTGCCAGCGCACGCTGCTAACCACGTGCCGCATGTGCCACTGGCACAGCTGCGGGTCAATGCTGCGCCGCAGAGCCTCAACTAATTCGTGGTAACCGTGAGCCAGCCGGAATTGGCGGTCGCCGTCAATTTCTTCTTCGGCCTTCTCGCCCTCAACAATGGAGCGCAGGCTGATGAGTTCGGCGTTGGCCGCGTGAAATCCCTCAACGTACGCCGTGGCCCAAAGTTTGGCCTCGGCAGGCAGGTCGGCGCAGTACTCGTCCAGGAAGCGGCGAAAGGGGAGGTCGGGGCCCTGGTATTTCTCCATGCGCTCGAAAACGGGACTGCGCTCGGAGGGGAATTCGTCCTGGCGCAACTTGCCATTGTGCGCATACCAGAATTCGCCCTGCAGTTCGTCAAGCT
>DATJFA010000034.1:0-3239 GCA_035496015.1 Terriglobales bacterium
GCGCAGCCGCTGAAAAAGCCAAGGCGGAAGCCGAGCAGATGCGCGCACAGGCGGAAACAGCCCGCCAGCAGGCGGAGGCCGCGCGCGCCGCAGCTTTAGCCGCGCAGCAGCAGGCGCAGGCTGACGCTGAAAAGGCTCGCCTGGCCGCCGAGGAAGCTATTCGCCAGAAAGAAGAAGTTCGCCAGCGCCTGCTCAGCCAACTCAACCAGGTGCTGGAAACCAAGGACACGCCGCGCGGGCTGGTGGTCAGCATGCCCGACGTGCTCTTCGATACCAACAAATACACATTGAAGTCGGGCGCTCGCGAGAGCCTGGCGCGCATTGCCGGCATCATCCTGGCGTATCCCGACCTGCGGCTGGAAATTGAAGGTCACACCGACAGCACTGGCACCGAGGAGTACAACCAGACGCTATCGGAAAAGCGATCCGGCTCGGTACGCGATTACCTGGTGGACAAAGGCGTGGGTATCAACACGATGATCGCGCGCGGGCTGGGAGAGTCTGATCCGGTGGCTTCCAACGACAGTTCTGCGGGGCGGAAGCTCAACCGCCGCGTCGAGCTGATCGTTTCCGGCGAGGTGATTGGCACCAAGATCGGGGCCAATGCGCAAACGGTGAGCGCCCCTAACGCGCAGCCACCCGCGCCGCAAGCCCAGGCACCGGGAGCATTTCCCCAGCAGTAAACAAGGTTTGTTCGGCCGAAAGTTGAGCCGCTTTGCGGGCGTGAGCGAAGCGGGAGCCCGCAGGCGAAATCCTGAGCGGAGCGAAGGAACTCTCGCCGAATTTTTGCAGTTTGTTCGGCCGAAAGAAGTGCGCGGGCCGGGGCGTGAGCCCCGGACCCGCTGCTTCTTTTTAGGGCAGGTTCGAACTTCAAGTTTCGAGTTTATGGTACGGCAGTTCCCTACCTTTCCAATTGTAGTCACCCAGAGGGGCTTTTAGCCCCGAAGGGTCTGGCGTGCATTGGCAAACGCAGTGGAACACGCGAGATGCTTCGGGGCTGAAGCCCCTCAGCATGACGCCCTCGGAGTGCTGCTTCGAACTTAAACTCTCTGTGGTAGTTAGTCAGAGCTTTGGGGGCCCGGAAACGGGAAACCCGGAACTACTTCGTTTCGCATCCGGGACACTGCGTGTAGTACGCATTCCCTTTGTAATCCAGCTCCTTTAATCCCGCCTGCGAGGTGTAGTAGCCGTGAATGGCCTCGCGGCGCAGCAGGTCACAGAAGCGGCGCAGCGGCGTTTCTTCCGGTTGCTGGCTCATATCGCGCACCAGGTCCGCCTGCTGCGAAGCCGGCAATTGGAAAAATGGGCGCCCCAGCTTTTGCGCGCGCTCTTGCAGTGCCGCCAGTCCGGCGCGGGCGATTGCTTGGGGATCGCTAGTTTCCAGTTCCACTACGTGCGCTTCGCCGTAGTAAGCCACAGCCAGGGCGCGGTGCAGCGGATCGAGCCGCCGCGCCGCCTCGCGCACCCCGGCAGCACTGTGGAAGCGCAGGTCCAGCCACTCGGCGGTTTCCGCCAGCGCTCCTTGATCCACCTTGCCCAGCAGAATCTCCGCCAGGCGGGTCACAATCTGAAACTCCTCCTGGGAAAAGAACTGCGGCTGGTAAGGTCCCTGGCGCGGCTGCACGTAATCGGTCTCGCTGCCCGGCGGAATTATGGGAAGGGCTCGCGACGAGAGAGCATGGATCAGGTGCTTAGGCGAAGGATCGTAGAGTCCTGGGGGCAGCGCGGCCGCCTGCTGTTCAGTCCAGCCGAGCGACAGCGCTACAGGCGGCGCCAGGCCGGCAACTCCCGCCAGCGCCGTGAACTCTCCCAGGCGCAGCAGCCATTCGCGGCGGGTCAACTCGCGCGCCGCTTTATCCGCCGGCTTCTCTTCTTCCATGCTCATATTTCGCCCCGGCGCGAGGCTTCCGCAATGTGCTCGCCCACACGCGCGGAAATTGCCATGATGGTCAAGGTCGGCTCGTAGCAGCCCTGGGTGACGAAGACCGCGCCATCGCTGACGAACAGGTTGCGCACACCGTGCACCGCGCAGTTGCGGTCCACCACGCTGGTTTTGGGGTCATTGCCCATGCGCGCGGTGCCGCACTCGTGAATGTTTTTGCCGAATACGCTGAGCCGCTCGCTGGGCGGGTTGATGTCGCTCAGCTTCATCTCGTCCAGGATGGCGCTCAGGTCTGCGCGCATGGCCTTGGCCATGGCGTGCTCGTTCTCGCCGTAACTGGAAACAATGTGCAGCACGGGAATGCCCCAGGCGTCTTTCTTCTGCGGGTCGAGGGTGACGTAACTGTCGTTGCGCGGCAGGCACTCGCCCTGGGCGCCGATGCCGAAATAATAAGGAATGTCGGAGCGCACGCGCTGCCGCCAGGCGTCGCCAAACTGGGGCAGCAGGAAGGCATGGCCGTAGAGTTCCTGGCTGCCATCGCCGTCGAAGCGGTAGCCGCGCAGGAAACTGGAGTTACGGTTGGTGCCCACGTTGGCGTACTTGGGAATGATGAAGCCGCAGGGACGGCCCACCGGCTCGCGCTTGGAAGAGCGCAGGCTGGGCATGAGACCGCCGCCGCCTTCGATGGTGAAGTGATCCATCAGGTAGTGGCCGAGCACGCCTTCCTGATTGCCCACTCCTTGGGGAAATTGCGCGGAGCGCGAGTTGAGCAGGATGCGCGTGGATTCCAGCGCCGCCGCGGCCAGCACCACCACGCGCGCGTACGCTTCACGCCCCTGATGGGTGCCACGGTCCATGTAGTGCACGCCTTCTGCCTGGCCGTGCCGGTTCATGAGTACATGGCTGACCACCGCGTCGCTCACCAGCGTCAGCTTGCCGGTGCGCGCCGCGGCGGGCAGCGTAACCGAAGGGCTGTTGAAATACGAGGCCGTGAAGCAGCCGCGCTGGCACTCGTCGCAGTAGTGGCAGGCAGGACGCCCGCGATGGGGCACCGTGAGAACAGCCACACGGTCAGGCATGACCCGCCAGCCGAACTTCTTCCCGATCACCTCCTGCGCCTGCACCGCCCCGCAGGAGAGCGCCATGGGCGGCAGAAACTGCCCGTCGGGAAACTGCGCCAGGCCTTCGCGCGAGGCGCTCACCCCGATGAAGCTCTCCACCCGGTCGTAGTAAGGCTCCAGCTCCTTGTAGCTGATGGGCCAGTCTTCCCCATAGCCATCGCGGCTGGCGGCCTTGAATTCGTAGTCGCTATAGCGGTAGCTTTCGCGCGCCCAGCAGAAAGTCTTGCCGCCCACCT
>DATJFA010000035.1:0-8561 GCA_035496015.1 Terriglobales bacterium
CGGGCGGCGTGCATGGCGGCGTCGGGATTGGCAGCCACAGCCACATTAGCTTCCAGACCTAGATCAGAAATGCGGCGCGCCAGGTCGCGGGAGATGGTGGCGGCTGCGCCGAACAACCGCTCCAGGCCGGCGAAATCGAGAATGACCGTGTCCGCCGCCGTGTCTTCCACGCGGGGCGAAAACGACTGCGCACCATCGAGCAACGCGGCATGTGCGGCAACTTCCTCCAGCAGCGAGCGCAACCGCAGTGCCACCTGGGGACAGGCTTCCGCCTGCAGCTTGGTCATGCCCGGCTCAACTCCGCAGTCGCGGGCTTTTTCGTTAGCAGCAAATACCCGGACCAGCGGCGGCTTGCCGGCGAGCACGGCCACGGCCTGGTCGCGCAGTTTCGGTTCGGCCCGCACCACTGCTTCCACCGGAAAATCAGGAACGAAGATGCAGGCAAAAGGCATAAAAATCAGGAGTCAGTAGTCAGGAGTCGGTAGTCAGCAAAAAGCACTCAGCAATCAGCAATCAGCATTCAGCCGGCAAGCGAGTTCGCCCAGGCCGCGCGTGTGGCAAACTGCGCCGCCGAGCGGACGGGTTTGCGCTGCAAGCGCGCGTGCACGATTTCTGCCTCCACCGGCAATCCCCGCAGGAGCTGCGCGTGCGCCGGCACATCGTGGCTGAAAATTAGCTGCTGCACTGCTTTCCCGCCAAATTGCTTTGGGCATTTCTGCGCCAACGTTTCATTGGCTGAATGCTGAGTGCTGAATGCTGATTGCTGCATTTTCAGCACCAGCGACGCGCAGGTCTTGGCATACGGCTCCTGCTCCACCACCAGCAGCACCGTGGGCGTGTTCTCCACCACGCGGCGGAAGCGGAACCAGGAGGCCAGCGGAATGCGGCGGGCAAAACGCGGCGGCACGTCCGCCAAATCCACCACCACCATGCCGAAGCCGCCGCTCTGCAGCAGCAGGTCGGTAGTTTTCAGGACTTGCTCCAGGCGGCGCTCCCAGCTCGATTGACGATTAATGATTGACGATTGACGATTGGAAACGCAGTGCTCAGTGGTCAGTGGCCAGTGGCCTGCAAAGTTTCGCGTTTCAAGTTTCGAGTTTCGGGTGGATTGTCGAATGACTAATGAAGAATGATGAATTGATTCTGATCCGCGCTCATTCGCGTTCATCTGCGGCGAAGAAGTTAGTTGTTCGTTGTTTATCGTTGGGCGTTGTCTTGTAACTCGGCATTCTTCATTCTTTAATTTTTCAATTTCCTCTGTGTCTTTGTGCCTCTGTGGCGAATTCTGCCCGCAGCGGACCCACAGCAGGCGGCGCAAGTCCAGGCCGGCCGCGGCTGCCGACTCGGGATGCAGGCTGTCGCCGGCGTCCACTAGAGCGCAAACTTCCTGGCGGCGGCTGGCCTCTGCCAGGGCTGCCAGAATCATGCTGGTGCGCCCGGATGAGGCAGGCCCAAAAATTTCGGTGAGCGCGCCCCGCGGCAAGCCCCCGGTCAGGGCGTCTATCTGGGCTATGCCGCTGGACACGGTGGCGGGCGCGGGCCGCACCTCCAGCTTCGAGCCGGGTACCACCCCACGAGGCAGTTCCAGCAGGCGGTTGCGTCCAGGCTCGGGGAACGGTGTTTCCAGGGGCAAAAGCGGCGACGGCAATGTGGCGCGAACGACGGCGGAAGACATAAAGGACCTCGGAAATGACGGCTGGGTGGGCGATCCAGCTACTTTCGCTTTTTATTCGCCTAATGAGATTGTGCCCCTTGCCCCAAGGGTTGTCAAGCACTCGCAAGGTCGTTGATTGGCTTATTTCTTAAGCCATTGGATCGGCAATCCGGCTATCGACGGCTGCGCAAATAATGTCCTTGATGCAACATCCGTATTGATCTGTCATCCCGAGCGAGGGCCTGTCGAGCTTGCGAGACGAAATCTTCCCTTATGCAATCTTCGTGCGCCTGACGTCCCAACGCTTCCAACGCTTCTCGCCGCTTCGTTGTAATCTGGTTCTTATACCCAGCGCCCAATGACCAACGACCAGCGACCGACGACCGAACTTCGCCCCACCGAACGTTTTTCCGATCGAGTTGCCGACTACGTCCGCTACCGTCCCGGCTATCCGCCCGAATTGCTGGAATGCCTGCGCCGCCACTGTAGGCTGACCCCGCAGTGGGTGGTGGCCGATATCGGCTCCGGTACCGGCCTGCTCACCAAAATCTTCCTGGAAAACGGCAACCGGGTGTTTGCCGTCGAACCCAACGCCGCCATGCGCGCCGCCGGGGAAGAATACCTGCGCGGCTTCTCTCAGCTCGTCAGCCGGGAAGGTCGCGCCGAAGCCACCAGCCTGGAGGCGCATAGCGTGGACCTTGTGGCCGCCGGTCAGGCGTTCCACTGGTTCGACCGCCCCCGCGCCCGCGCCGAATTTGCGCGCATCCTTAGGCCCGGCGGCTGGGTGGCGCTGGTCTGGAACGAGCGCCTCACCTCCACTCCCTTCCTCGCCGACTACGAGCAGCTGCTGCACCGCTATTCGCGGGATTATGCCCGGGTGGACCATCGCAACATAGATGAGGAGGCGCTGACGGAGTTCTTCCACCCCGGCCATTTCCGCCAGGAAGTGTTTTTCATCCGCCAGCAGTTCGATTGGGAAGGGGTGCAGGGGCGCTGGCTGTCATCTTCTTATGTGCCCGCCGCCGGCCAGCCGGGGCACGAGCAGATGTGCGGCGAACTCGAGGCCATCTTCCGCCGTTACCAGCAGGACAGCCTGGTGGACTGGGAGTACAAGACCCGGGTGTATTACGGGAGGTTTGTGGAGTAATCGCCTGTTTGCGACAACTCACGTCAGTAACCTTGTTGGATGTTTTGGCACTCCTCATAATGGCGGCTGTACGGAGGGCTTGACCATCAGGAGCGTCGGAATGCACAAAGCTTTGAGGATCATTGCCGTCTGCTGCTTTCTCGCTTCGCTGTGCGCGGCGGCACAGGAGAGAGCGAGTGCCAGCAAGATAGTTCTGCCGAGTCCGCGATTGATCCACTGCCGCTCTGCCGAGTGTTCACAACTGTGGAAGCAGGATTCAGGTGACAATCGGACGGTTTATCCGGCGCAAGTATTTACGGATTTGGTGAAGGGTGAAATCGTGGGCCTCACCGCCGTTTACGACAAGTCGGTGCCGCCAGAGGAAATTCGGGCGGCCATTAACACCACCTATGGGAAATGGTTGTATCTTCATGGCGGCCATAACTGGACATGGCGAATCGAATCGGAAAAATTGGTCATTTCGATGTATGAAGGAACTGACGGGGCGACGCAGATAACCTATTTGAAATTCGGCACTCCCCAATCGCTCGTGCCTTCCGCACACATCGACTACAAGAAGTAACTGTCGAAATATCCCCATTACACTCAAAACCCACGACTCGTATCGAATCAGTCTTTCCGCGCTTTTTGCCGCCACGCATTCGTGACCGACGCACAGTTCGAGAACCTTATAAAAAATCTGCCGTCGTATCTTCGTCCGCTCATCGCGTTGCTGTTTTTCTGCGGTGTCCGACTAGGGGAAGCTCTCGCCATCGAATGGTCACAGGTAGATTTCGATGCCGGGTTGGTCCGGCTCCACGAAACGAAGAATGACGAACCCCGGAACGTGCCTTTACCGTCGCTGTTGCGGATGATGTTGAAGGACCGCCAGCCGAAGGTGGGAAAGGTATTCGAAGCTACGAACCTGCGGAAGGAGTGGATGAAAGCTTGCGCCGCAGCAGGGCTGGGCACTATCATCGAAGTCGAGGGTAAGCCATACGACCCGCGATACGAGGGGCTGACCGTTCACGATTTACGCCGGTCCGCCGTTCGGAATCTCGTTCGCGCTGGGGTTCCCGAAACCGTGGCCATGAAAATTAGCGGTCACAAGACTCGCTCGGTGTTCGACCGGTACGCCATCGCGTCCGAAGCGGACCTGAGCGCCGCGATTCGGAAAGTGGAAACCAACGGACTTGGTGAAACTTTGGTGAAACTGGTTCTCCCAGCGAAAGCCGCGAAAGCGGGCAAGTAGTTCATTCCAAAATACGTGGCGCTATCGTCTAGGGGTTAGGACGGAAGATTCTCAATCTTCAAACCCGGGTTCGATTCCCGGTAGCGCTACCATCCTTCCTGCTTTCTTTACAGCACGCAAATCCACCTCGGCTTGACCGGCGCGTTACCCTAAAGCGCAGGGGGCGTGACACATGGCTGATCTTCGAGCTCTGGATTTTGTGCGCTGTGCGCAGTTCCTGGAATCAAGGCGGGCGTCGGATGAGGAAGTCAAAAACATCAGGATGTTTGTGGAGAGTTGGCCGTCGCTGGTGCTCGCCACCGAGAGCCAGAATTACCCGGAACACAAGCGGGCGATGGATCGCATTGACGCCCTCGCCAGCCGCGCCGCCGCCGAAAGGTTGAATCTCATCGGCTGACCCCCAATCTCCGGTTCGCGCCTCAAGCTGGGCCAACGCCGCTCTGGCAAGGGCCGGAGGCTATTCCTCGCGGATGGCAATCACCGGGTCAACCCCCCTGGCGCGGCGTGCCGCCGCCGGTTATGAATCCGCGGAAAAGGCCTGGCACATCGGCGCTGCCGGCTAGCCACTTCCGCCCTATGACCATCGTTACCACCCTCTGGTGATCGCTGTCACAGGTGCGTGTGCGGTCACTCACTGCAGCTTAGTGTACCAATCTGGGAACAATAGAGGGTAAGGCTGACCGACTGGAGGAGGTCAGTTCCATGCACTCTGCTGCCGGTTGCGCCCCTTGCCTTCGCCCTTCTCGCTCTATGTGGGCGTTCGCTGCTCTGCTTCTCCTGCTGAGCGGAATTTCCTTCGCTCAGAAGTTGAGCAATGCCGATTGCCTCGCCTGCCACGGCGATAACACCCTGAGCAAAGAAGAGAGTGGCAAGCAGATTAGCCTTTATGTAAACGACAAGAAGTTCCAGGGCTCCGTGCACAGCGCCTTCGGCTGCACCGATTGCCATAGCGACGTAAAAGCCGTGCCTCACGAAGCGACGCCGTCTAAACCGGCTTGCGCTACTTGCCACGCCGACCAGCAATCCGCCTACGATACCGGCTTCCACGCGGCGGCGCTGAAGAAAGGCGACACCCGCGCGGCGCGCTGTGTGGATTGCCACGGCAGCCCGCATGAGATCGTGCCCGCCAGCGATGCCGCTTCCCGCGTGCACCGCACCAACATTCCCGCCACCTGCGGTTCCTGTCACGGCCAGAAATTCGTGATGGAGGCCAGCGGCCACAGCGCCCAGCCTTTTGCTTCCTACCAGGAAAGCGTGCACGGGCGCGCCGTGGCGGCGGGCAAAGACGGTGCGGCGGTTTGCACCGATTGCCACGGCAGCCACGACATTCGCTCCGCCGGCGACCCCAAGTCCCCCATCTTCAAGTTCAACGTCCCCAATACCTGCGCCCAGTGCCACGGGGGCGAGAAGAAGGCCTATGCCGAGAGTATCCACGGGCAGGCGATCGCCCGCGGCAACTGGCAGGCTCCGGTGTGCACCGACTGCCACGGCATCCACTCCATCAAGGCTCCGCTGGACCCCGCCTCCACCGTGTCCACGCAATCGGTGGCGCAAGCCACCTGTGCGCGCTGCCATGAAGGCGTGCGCCTCACGCAGGAGTTCGGAGTTCCTGCCCACCGGGTGAGCACCTACATGGACAGCTATCATGGCCTCGCTTCCCGCCTGGGCTCGCAGGTCGTGGCCAATTGCGCCAGTTGCCATGGTGTGCACAACATTCTTCCATCTTCGGATCCTCGTTCCACTATCAATCGCGCCAACCTGGTGAAGACCTGCGGCCAGTGCCATCCCGGCGTCACAGAAAAATTTGTGCTCGCCCGGGTGCACGTGGACGCGCCGCTTTCGGCGGATACCGGCAGCGTGGCCGTGCGCTGGGTGCGCCGCTTCTACATCAGCATGATCCTGGCCGTCATCGGCGCTATGCTGGCGCACAATTTCCTCATCTGGCGCATGAAGGCGGTGGCCCGGCGCAAGGCCGAACACCGCGTGCTGGTGCGCATGAGCCCCAACCAGCGGGTGCAGCACCTGATCCTGCTGACCAGCTTCTTCGTGCTGGTGATCACCGGCTTCGCGCTCAAGTTCCCCGACTCCTGGTTTGCCGCCATGGTGGGCGGCGAAAAAATGCGCGGCATCGTGCACCGCGTGGCTGCGGTAGTGCTCATCTCCCTCGGCCTGTACCACATCATCTACGCCGCCGTCAGCCGCGAGGGCCGGCGCTTGTTGCGCGACTTCCTGCCCGGCATGAAAGATGCCCACGACGTGGTCGCGAACCTGGGCCACTACCTGGGGCTCGGTTATGAGCGGCCGCAATTCGCCCGCTTCAACTACGCGGAAAAGGCCGAGTACTGGGCCCTGGTATGGGGCATGGTGATCATGGCCGCCACCGGCATCATGCTGTGGGCAAAGGTCACGGTGGGTGACCTGGTTCCGCGCTGGTGGCTGGATATCGCCTCTGCCGTCCACTTCTATGAGGCGGTACTGGCCACCCTCGCCATTCTGGCTTGGCACTTCTACCAGGTGTTCTTCGATCCCGATACTTACCCCATGAACTGGGCCTGGTACGACGGCAAAATGTCGCTGGAGCACTATCGCGAGGAGCATGGGATCGATTCGCAATCGCTGCTCCAGGCCAGCGGTGCTGAAAAAAAGCCCGCGGAAAATGGCCTCGCCGAAGCCGCCGCGAACGCCGGCAATAACGGGGATGGGGCGATTGTAAAGGCGGCGAAAGAGCTTCCTGCGAACAAAGAAAAGCAAGAAGAATTGGCGCCACGGCCATAGGATGCCAGGGAGGAATAGTTTAGGCTCATGGGTGTTATGGATAACGATGCCAACATAGAAGCTGACCAGCGGCGAATCCGCATCACCAATCGCTTTCGTCATCCTCTGGCCGCCATCGGCGGCGCGCTTGCCCTGGTCAGCCTGGCCAATATCCTCTTTCTCTTCCTGATTGACGTTTTCTCCCCCCGCCACAGCCCTTACGTAGGCATTCTCGCTTACATGATCCTGCCCGGGTTCTTCATCCTGGGACTGCTGATGATTCCCGCGGGCATGTACCTGGCCCGGCGGCAGCGGCTGCGGCAGGAAGGACTCGAAGGGCCAGTCTACCCGCAAATTGATTTGAACGAGCCAGCCCAGCGCAGCACGGTCGCCTTCTTCTTCAGCTTTGTGGTCGTCTTCGTGGTGCTCAGCGCGGTGGGCAGCTATCGCGGTTATGAATTTACTGACTCCACCCAGTTCTGCGGCCAGCTCTGCCATTCGGTGATGAACCCCGAATTTACCGCCTATCAGCTTTCGCCCCACGCCCGCGTGCGTTGCGTGGATTGCCACGTGGGCGCCGGCGCTACCTGGTATGTGCGCTCCAAGCTTTCGGGCGCGCGCCAGGTATACGCCACCGTGTTCAACCGCTTTCCCCGCCCCATTCCCACGCCCGTCGAAAATTTGCGCCCGGCCCAGGAGACCTGCGAGCAGTGCCATTGGCCGCGCAAATTCTATGGCGCCCAGCTGAAGGTAATCACGCACTACGGCTATGACGAGAAGAACACCCCGCGGCAAATCCGCCTCCTGATCAAAACTGGCGGCGGCGACCCCGGAATCGGCATGACCACCGGGATTCACTGGCACATGAATATCGCCAACGAGATCACCTACGTCACGCCCGACAAAACACGCGAAACTATCCCCTATGTTCACGTCAAGGACATGCAGGGCCGGGTCACTGACTACATGGCCAAGGATGCTCCCTTGACCAAGGCGCAGATCGAAACCCTCCCCCGCCGGCGCATGGATTGCGTGGATTGCCACAACCGGCCCACCCACATCTACGTGCCGCCCGACCGCGCCGTGGACCAGTCGCTGCTCTCCCGCCGCATTGATGCTTCGCTGCCCTACATCAAGCAACAGGGCGTCACGGCACTCACTGCCAGCTATGCCAATACCGACCAGGCCGTGCAGGGCATTGCCACCGCGGTGCACAACTTCTATGGCAGCAAGTATCCGCAACTGGAGAACACGAAGCAGCTCGAAATCCGCGACGCTATTACCGAGCTGCAGCGCATCTATCGCACCACGACTTTCCCCGAAATGAAGATTGACTGGAAGACTCATCCCGACAACATCGGCCACTTCTACTTTGCCGGTTGCTTCCGCTGCCACGACGGCCAGCACATGAGCGCCGACGGAAAGGTGATCCGCAAGGATTGCACCATCTGCCACACCATCCTCACCCAGGAGGAAGGCGGCACCCAGCCCACCGCCATTGCGGGGGTACCGTTCAAACACCCGGTGGACCTGGGCGACATCAGCGCCGCCAACTGCAGTGACTGCCACACCGGCGGCGTCGGGCCTTAGCACCACAACGATTGTCATCCTGAGGGCAGCGAAGGACGTGTTTTGTGGGGCGGGCGCCTCGCCCGCGAAACGCCTTCCGGCAGGAAGACGTCATGCAGAGGCCCTTTAGGGCCGAAGCATCTCGCGTGCACCACCACCATTGTCAGCGCCACCACCATTGTCATCCTGAGCGCAGCCGGCCGATT
>DATJFA010000036.1:0-7449 GCA_035496015.1 Terriglobales bacterium
GCAGAAAACAACCTGGGAAACCTCTACTTCGCCGGCCACGGGGTTCGCCGCAACTACAGCGCCGCCTTCAGTTGGGTGGCCAAAGCTGCTTCACAAGGCTTGGCTATCGCCCAGCATGGCGTTGCCCTCATGTATCGTTACGGCAAAGGAACCACTCGCAACCTTGCTCAGGCACTCGATTTTTATCACCAGGCTGCACTCAAGGGCCTTCCTCAGGCGCAGAATGAACTGGGCTCCACGTACCTGGAGGGCCAAGGCGTCGCCTCCAATCCGGCCGAGGCCTTTCGCTGGTTTCATCTGGCAGCCGAGCAGTCCCTGCCTGACGCGGAGAACAACCTCGGGTACCTCTACACCACAGGAAAGGGCACTACCCGCAACTACGGTGAAGCGTTTCGCTGGTTCAGCCTGGCCGCGCAGCAGGGATTGCCCGCCGCCGAGTTGAACCTGGGAGCGCTCTACATGAACGGGCGGGGGGTGCCCCTGGATTACGTGCAGGGATATATGTGGCTCAGTTTGGCTGCCGCCCAGGGTTCCAGAACAGCTGTCACAGCTAAGGATAATTTCAGGACCATCATGACCCGGGGACAATTGGCAGCCGCAGAGGAACGCACCGCGGAATGGCGCCGCGAACATTCCCCTGAATCGGTCGCCAACGGCGGTCAATAACTGACGGCAGTAGCTGGTAATTGGTAGCTGGTATTTGGTGGTCATATCTAGCGCCCACCCACCCGTATCGAGCACCTACCAACTGTTAACAACCGACTGTCAACGTCCAACTCACGAAACCAACTACCAACTACTGGCTTACAGTCTGATCGCCACCTTGATCACTCCATCTTTCCGCTCGCCGAAAAATTTGTACGCCTTTACAATTTCATCCAAAGAGAAGCTGTGCGTCAGCATAGGCGCCAGGTCCACGCTCCGGTAGCGCACCAACTCCATGAGTCGGCGCATCCTTTCCTTGCCGCCGGGACAGAGCGTGGTCACGATTTTGTGGTCCCCCAGGCCGGCAAGAAAAGCTTCTACCGGCACCTCCAGCTTGCCAGAGTAAACCCCCAGGCTGGAGAGGGTGCCCCCGGGCTGCAGCGCGCGCAAGGCGTTTTCAAAGGTGCGCTGAATCCCCAGCGCTTCAATCGCTACGTTTACTCCCGCGCCTCCGGTCAGCCGCCTGATCTCTCCTGCGACGTCTGATTTCTGTGGATCTACTACAAAATGCGCCCCCATGCGCCGGGCCATCTCCGCTCGCTTGGGATCGGATTCCACCGCGATGATGAGCCCTGCCCCCTTTAGCCTGGCTCCCAGCGTGGCGCACAGGCCAATTGGACCTTGGGCGAACACCGCCACGCTGTCTCCCATTTGCAGATCAGCGCTCTCCGCCGCTGAAAAACCTGTGGAGGCGATGTCAGCCAGCAGCACCACCTGCTCGTCGCTGAGGTCGTCGGGTATTTTGGCCAGGTTGGCTTGAGCATTCGGTACCAGAAGGTATTCCGCCTGCGCCCCGTTAATGGTGTTGCCGAACTTCCAGCCCCCGATGGGGCCGCCGCACTGCGACCAATGCCCGCTCAGGCAATAGTGACACTGGCCGCAGGGAGTGATAGCTCCTACCAGCACTCGCTCGCCCACTTTGTACCCAGTCACCCCCGGGCCTAGTTCGTGGATTACTCCCACCGGCTCGTGACCCAGCACCAGCCCGGGCCGCACCGCGTACTCGCCTTTCAGGATGTGCAGGTCCGTGCCGCAGATGGTGGTCAGAGTCACGCGGATTACGGCCTCGCCGTAGCCGGCGCGCGGCACCGGTACCTGCTCAATCCCGATCTGGTTGGGCGCGCGAAAAACCAGCGCGCGCATCGTGGAAATTTCCCGGCCTTGTGGTTGGCGGCCAACTTCTTCGGTCACATGCGTTGCCATGATGAACCTGCCTTATGAAGAATTTATCGGGTCAATTCTTAGATGCGACGCCGTCCAACCGCGCCGCAAATGTACCGCCCACGCAGGTTGATCGCTGCGCTAAAAGCTACTCTGGTGTGTTCCTAATCACACACCTCTGTGACTAAGGTCCTCGGCGCTGCCCGCTCTTAGCCCGACAATGGCGTTAGACGAGGTGGCATCATGACTGCTCTCTTAGGGCTGATGATCTTGTGGGGCATTCTGACCACGGTATTGGTGGTGTTGATGATTTATCGCGGCACTCTGACCATGCACGAGGATGACCAATTGTTCCTCGACGAGGCCGAATCGCACATGGAAAAAGAGCAGGCCGAGATCATGCACCGGGCCGATCGTTTGGGTCCCTTTATTCGCATCTTTGGAGCCGCTTCCGGGGTGCTGATCGTGGTGATTGCTGGGGTGTGGTTCTACCAGGCCATTACCATAGTGCAGTAGCCGCGAGGCCGACCTGCACGCCGTAGCGCCGGCGTCTCGCCGGCTGTCTGGCGGGGGTCCCGCCTGCCATCTCAGATTCCTTTCGGAGCTGCGGTAACAGGCAACTACCAAACCCTGTGAGCTGAAGGCTGTCTTAAGAATCCGGCAGCGGTTCCAGTTCGCCCGCTGGTAGCTGTGGCAGGTAATCGGCTTGGCACACCCGCTCCGTGATCTTCTGGAAGTGGTAGCCCATCACGGCCAGGGTGATAGCGGTGCCAAAGGCGTGCCGATAACGCGTAGCCGCGTCAAAAATGAATTTCCAGTAGTTGGAGCGCCCTTCGCTAAAGACGCCCTGCTTAATGAAGGAGCGCACCAAGGCCCGGTAATCGGAGAACACCCGCCGCGGCTGATATTCCGGGCGGTAGCGGGCCAGGAATTTTCGCGCTCGCTCGTAGTAATTTTCCTGGTCGTAAATGCGCTTGAGGATGGAGCGGTAGCCCTCCACCAGCCGCCGCGGGTCCATCTTGGGAATGAAATTCAGGTTGCAATCGAAGTTGTCCCCATCGCCGTCCTGAATCAGCCTGCCTTCCTTGCGCAGGCGGCGGTAAAGCTGGGTTCCCGGCAACGCCTGCAGCAGCCCCACCATGGCCAGGGGGATGGCGCTCTCCTGGATGAACTCCACCTGGCGCTCGAAGATGTCTTCCGGATCATTGTCAAAGCCCACGATAAACCCGGCCATCACCTCCATGCCGTAGTTCTGGATGCGGCGCACGCTCTCCAGCAGGCTGCGGTGGGTGTTCTGCATCTTCTGCGCTTCTTTCAGGCTGGCCTCCACCGGCGTTTCAATGCCCAGGAAGACGCGGATGAAGCAGGCCTCCTTCATCATGCGCAGCAAGTCCTCGTCGTCGGCCAGGTTGAGCGAAGCTTCCGTGAAGAAGGTGAACGGCCGTCCGCGGCGCGTGTTCCACTCCGCCAGCACCGGCAGCAGTTCTTTCACCTTTTTCTTGTTGCCGATGAAATTGTCGTCCACCAGGAACACTGAGCCGCGCCACTTGCGTTCGTAGAGCTGCTCCAGTTCCGCCACCACCTGCTCCGGCAGCTTGGTGCGGGGACGCCGGCCGTAGATTTCGATGATGTCGCAGAATTCGCAGTTGAAGGGGCAGCCGCGGGAAAACTGAATCGCGGTGGAGCTGTATTTCTTCAGGTCCACCAGGCTCAAGTCGGGCAGGGGCGTGCGCGAAAGGTCGGGCAGGTTGCTGGCCGTGTAAAGCGGCTTCGGCGTGCCCGCCTCCAGGTCGCGCACCAGTTCCGGAACCAGGTCCTCGGCTTCTCCCACCACCACGTGATCCGCGTACTCGCGAATGTCAGCCACTCCGCTGGTAATGGGCCCGCCCAGCACCGTGCGCAAGCCGCGCGAACGGCAGCGCAGCATCAGCTTCTGCAGGTCCTGCTTGTGTACCAGCATCCCGCTCAGCATGGCCACGTCGGCCCAGCGCAGATCAGCCTCGGTAAGCCGGCGCACATTGGTATCTACCAGGCGCTTATTCCAATGCGCGGGCAGCAGGGAGGCAACGGTGAGCAGTCCCAGGGGTGGATACGCCGAGCGCTTGCCCTCAAAGGGCAGCGCGTGCTTGAAACTCCAGTAGGTGTCCGGCCATTCCGGATAAATCAAAAGGACATTCATTAGGTTCGGGACTGCGGAAAAGAAAGCTGGGCTACAAGACCCTTATCAACTGAGAAGGCTGTGAGCCTTTATTCGATGTCCTATCAGTATACAGGGACGGTTTCTTTCTGTGACCGTCTGCCAGTAATGCTCAGCGAGAGCAATATTGTCAACAGCAATTCACCCAGCCGCTATATCAGCTACCTTCACGGTGCAATTGTAGTCTCCGGCGGTGGCCGGCTCAGAAGAAAGCACACCGAGACACATGGCGAAAGTGCCGGGTGGGCTCTCTTCAGGAAAATACCTTATATGGGCTTGCTGGGCTCGTCGGGAATCGTGCCCCCTGCGCTGACGTACAGGGCCGGACGCCCGTTGGAGTACTGCGCCGTCAGAATATGCCGGCAGGCTTCGCAGCAGGCCACCAGTATGCCATCTGGACTTTCGGCCACGGCGCCGCCCCTTGCCAGCCCGCGTACCGCAATGGCCGCCAGCAGGGTGTCGCGGTCATGCAGCATGCCCGGCTCCAGCAGCTTCCCGCATCCATCACAAACTATCGTGATCCCCATGCTTATTGGACGCCTGGATTGCCGTTAAGTTTGGATCAGGAATGTAAGTAATGAGAAAAGCTGAATCAGTGCCTATATTCTTCAACACGATGCCCATAACCGGCGCCTGAAGCCCCGTCTGGCGTAAGCTCTGCTGAGGGCCGCGCCTAGGTAAGGTACAACTTGCCGTTATTCAGCTTGTGCTGCAGGCTGGCGGCCAGATTATCAATGTCGCCCGCCGCCAGGTTGCAAGCAATACGTTCATCAACAAATGGACTCTGGTTGCTGCCCACGGCATCCCGCCGCAGCTGAATGAGCAGTCCCTGCATAGCCGCGGGATCGAACTTCAGCGGCGAGAGGTGCACCAGTTCACTCAGGGTCTCGCCCAGCGAAAGCGGCTGGCGGTAGGGGCGCTCGCTGGTCATGGCGTCAAAGGCGTCGGCTAGGGCGACAATGCGCGAGGGAAGAGGCACGTCCTCCAGTTGCAGGCCGTCGGGATAGCCCGAGCCATCGGCCCGCTCATGGTGCCAGCGCACCACCTCCGGCACCTGCGGCCAGGGAAACTGTACCCCGCTCACAATCTGGTGCCCGACCACCGTGTGGTCCGCCATCAGGCGGAATTCGTCCGGATCGAGCGCGGCCGGCTTGGCAAACAGGTGCTTGTCCACCGCCACTTTGCCAATGTCGTGCAGGTAGCCCGCGGAGCGCAGGGCGGCCACCTCGCCCGGCTCCATGCCCATGGCCTCGCCAATGCCGGCGGCATAGCGGCCCACACGCAGCGAGTGCCCATGAATGTTGATGTGCTTGACGTCTATGGCGGCGGCGAAGGCCTCCAGCGCATTGTCGTAGAAGCCGTGCATCGAGGCCAGGAGTCGCAGGTTCTCCGAAACCCGCTGCGCCAGCGTCTGCTGCAAAGCGTGATTGTGCACCGCCAGGGCCACGTAGCTGGCCAGCAGCCCCAGCGCCTCTACGTCCTCCTCGCTATAAGCCGCGTCACCCTCGCGCCTGCCCAGGGCAATCATTCCCACCAGCTTGCCGCCCACCGTCAGGGGGGCAATGCACTTGAACAGCTCCGGCGCAACATTGCCGTTGGAACTGAAAAAGGTGTCGTAATTCGTCGTCAGCAGCCGCGGCCCGCGCGCCGTGCTGAGCGCATGCACGTGCCGGGGCAGCAGGGGGATGAATGCCGGCTCGGGCATCAGGGTAAAGCCCTGGGCGGCGATGGTGGTGATGAGGGCGGGCTTGTCGCTGAAGGTAAAGATCGCGCCTTCGCGGGCGGCGGCGGCCTCCAGCACGGCGGCGAGCGCGCCGCGGGCGATGTGGGTGAAGTCGCGCTCCGAGGTCATTTGCGGACCCAGGTCGGAGAGCGCCTCCACCGTCAGCAGCAAGCGCCGGAGATTATTTTTGGTCAGCGCCACGCGAGCGCGGCGGGAACGCAGAGCATCCTCAGGTTACCACGCGTCCTCGCGGCGAAGGGAGAGAGCAGTTAGTGGTTAGTTTGGTGCAAGAACCAGCACACAGCATTTAGCAATTAGCATTTGGCCAATGCAGCGCGTTGCCGGACTGACGAACCGCTTCTCTTGCACAGGGGCGATTCCGTCCAAGGGCCAAGTGCTAAATGCTAA
Source organism: Terriglobales bacterium (assembly GCA_035496015.1). Taxonomy (GTDB): domain Bacteria; phylum Acidobacteriota; class Terriglobia; order Terriglobales; family Acidobacteriaceae; genus JAICWP01. The sequence goes on from DATJFA010000036.1 coordinate 6,195, forward strand.
CTGCTAATTGCTAAAAGTGCTCCGCCAAATCCGCAAATCTCTCCACCACCAGCAGGCGCGAGGGCAGCTCCGCCTGCGCCAGGTCCTCGTGCTCCAGTATCCAGGTGTTGCCGTGGGGCACGAACACGGCATTCAGCCCGGCAGCCAGGGCGGGGTTGATGTCCGATTTGGGGCTGTTGCCCACCATCCAGGTGGTGCCGTGGCCCAGCCCGTATTTAGAGACCACCTCGCGGTAGGTGCCGCTATCTTTCTCGGCCACGATCTCTACGGCGGCAAAATAGTCCTTCAGCCCTGACCGCTCCACCTTGCCCGACTGCTCCGCCATGGCGCCTTTGGTCACCATGATCAGGTGGTGCCGCTGGGAAAGATATTGCAGCGTCTCCGGCACTCCGGGCAGGATTTCCACAGGATGGTCGGCAATGCTGTGCGCGAATCCCACAATCTTCTGGTGCAGCTCTGGCGTTACGGGCTCCAGTGAGATGCGCTCGAACGTGTCCACCAGGGCATGGGCGAAGCTGTGCATGCCATATCCGTGCCTGATGATGCAGTCGCGCTCCACCTCATTCAGGATTTCCCGGACCTCCTCGGGCGTGTAGGAATGGTGGTTGAGGAAGGAAATGAACTGGGCGATGGCGCGCTCGAAGTAGATGTTGTTCTCCCAGAGCGTGTCATCGGCATCAATGAGCAGAGCCTGCGCGCCGTTGATGTTCACCCCGTTTGCCATCGTTTTTATGATAGCGGGTTGGCCTTGTGGGGAGCGAGAGCAGGTCTGTTTCGGAGTAAAAGTGAGGATGTGCAAGAAGAACTTTCGTAGGCACTGGGTACCAGGTACTGGGAACTACGTAGTCGCTACCGCTCCCCGCTTCGCCGCCACATCCAGCCGCACTTCCGCGCGCTTCAGCGCCGTTAGCGCGCGCTCGAAGTCAGTGTTGGGATCCGTGCTGTGCAGCATTTTCTCGGCCGCATCTTTGGCCCGCCTGGCGCGCTCCACATCAATTTCCTCGGCCCGCTCCGCGGTTTCCGCCAGGATGGTCACCTTGGTGGGCAGCACTTCCGCAAATCCCCAGGCCACGGCAAGATAATGGGTGAAGCCGTTCACCCGATAGCTGATCTCCCCCACGCTGAGCTCGGTGATCAGCGGGGCGTGTCCGGGCAGAATTCCCAGGTAACCGTTCTTCCCGGGAATCTGCACCTCGGCCACGGTGTCCTGCACCACCAGCCGCTCCGGGGTCACAATTTCGAGTTGGATCGTATC
>DATJFA010000037.1:0-5306 GCA_035496015.1 Terriglobales bacterium
TGGCAGTTCATGCACATGCGGCGCATGAACTTGTCGCCTTTGGTCAGCACCACGGTGAACTTGTGGTCCGATTGCCGCTCTTCTTCAGCGATGGTTTCGTTGTAGGGCAGCTTGTTCTTTTCCGCGCACGCCTGCTCACACTGCTTGCAGCCGATGCACAGCGTGGCGTCGTACAAAAGGGCCTTGCTCATGGAGTTCTCCCAGGAAATCACTTGCGGTTGCGGGCGGCGGAGATGCCAGGAGAGAGGATGGGATGCGCCGGCTAGCGGAGGAGTTAAAGGGAACGGTCGAGCCCGAGCTCGGCCAAAAATGGAACCACCCGAGCTCCGCTGGTACGAAGCTCGGGTGGGCCGTCCCTGTGAGGGCTGCCATACGGAGCGCCACGCGCAAGCCGGGGAAAGGTGCCGGTCCACGCTGCAGGTCGAGCAGCCGATTTGCCTGTGACTGCTTCACCGCACGCTCCCATGTCATTCCAGCCGCCAGTCCCAAGCTTGTGGCGGCGCAGCGCTGCCAACAGGGACAGCAATCTTCTACTTCTTGCCCAACTCGCGGATGTGGGCCACCAGAGCCTTTACTTGTTCTGGGGTGACACCCTTCTTTTCGAATGCGTGGGTAGCCTTCTTGTTGGGGCCGCCATTGGCGATGAAATCGGTCAATTCGGCATCCGATAGCTTCTGCGTGTTCTCTGACGCAAGGCTGGGGATCTTTGCTGCCGGTTTACCTTCGCCATTGGGACCATGGCACATGGCGCATTTCGCCTTGTAGAGGCTGGTGCCGTCCTGCGCCCAGGATAGGTTGGGCAACATGATGAATAGCGCTACAGCAATCGTTCCCACCAGGATCGCGAGTTTGCTGAATTTCATGATGACGTTCCTCTCTCCAAGCTATAAAGAAATTAGGCCGTTCCGGACGGGTGTTTCAGAATTCATCAACTATCACCACGTCCTATGGCAATTCTCAACACTGGGAAGGCTAAGTGCTGTGATTCCGGTCACTTTTGGAGGTGAGTTGCGTCAGAGGAAGACGTGCTCTGTGGCACACCTCATGCTGCAGAATGCAACAGAGGTTGTACCGTGCGGTAGAGACGTAACTTGTTACGTCTCACGGAGTTCCCAGCGGCGGGGAGCCCGCATACTAAAACACCGCTATCCAACGACCACGCGGATCAGCGGCACCATCAACAGCGCAATGCTGGCTAAACCCCACAATACCGCCACACCGCGGATGGCTCGGTTCACGTTGTACAGTTTTCGCATCGGTCCCTCTATGTTATTTGACACCGGCAGCGCCGATTTTGATTGCCGGCGAGATGGGCTGGCACACCGCTGGTACCCCCAGCCGGCGCAAAAACGTCATCATGGGGCACCAGTTAGTGAATCCTGATTGCAACAGGTTAAGGCCCACAAAGGCGGTAAACAGATACCAGTAAGGGCTTACCCAGTGTCCCAGGGCCAGTGAAGCCAGTATAAACGTGCCTGCAATCAGTCTTAAAGAACGTTCGATCGTCATAACTTACCTCCGTAACTGTCCAATTTTTCCACGGGCGTCATGCTGAAGGGCTTTCAGCCCTGAAGCATCTCGCGTGTACCACCACAATTCTCCATAGCTGCACGCGAGCTGCTTCGCCGCTAAAGCACCTCAGCAGGACGCCATCAACCGAGCTGTGTGGGGCAGGACGGGGTTTTGCCACGTCCCCACACGTTCAGTCCGCACTCTGCGCCAACACCGGCGCTGAGGGCACTCTCGCCGCCTCTCCCTTGCGCTCGCTCAGGTAGTACAAAACCGGCACTGCCATGCGTGAAAGCACGGTGGACGCCACTTCGCCTGCCATCAGCGAAATGGCAAGCCCTTGAAAAATAGGGTCAAACAGTATCACGCTCGCGCCCACCACCACCGCCGCCGCAGTCAGCAGCATGGGCCGGAAGCGCACCGCGCCCGCATCCACCACCGCTTCAGCCAGGGGCATGCCTTGCCGCCGCCGCAGCTCGATAAAGTCCACCAGAATGATGGAGTTGCGGACAATGATGCCCGCTCCCGCAATAAACCCGATCATGGAGGTGGCGGTGAAAAATGCGCCCATCAGCGCGTGCGCCGGCAGAATGCCTACCAGCGTGAGCGGGATGGGAGCCATGATGACCAGCGGGGTTTTGAAGGACTTAAACCAGCCCACCACGAGGATGTAGATAAGCACCAGCACGGCGGCGAACGCCAGTCCCAGGTCGCGGAATACCTCTACCGTTATGTGCCATTCGCCATCCCACTTCATGCTGAGCCGCTCCGTGGATTCGGGCAGCACGGTGCCGGTGTACTGCTGCAGCGGATATCCTTCCGGCAGCTTGAGCTGCGAAATCGGTCTCTCCATCTTCAACAGCGCATAAACCGGGCTTTCTTCCTCTCCGGCGACATCGCCGGTTACATAAACGACGTCGCGCAGGTTCTTGCGGTAGATGCTGGTGTCAATGGTGGTCTGCTTGACGTCGGTGACCTCAGCCAGCGAAACCTGGTGTCCGTCGGCAGTAGGCAGCTTGAGCGCGCTTAGGTCCTGCATGCTGGAGCGCTCCGGCCGGGCCAGTTGCACCTGGATGGGCACATCTTCGCGGGAATTGGGGTTGTGCAGCAGTCCGGCCTCGGCGCCGTCCAGCGCAATGCGCATCGTCCGAGTGACGTCCGCGGCAGAAATGCCATGCAGTGCGGCTTTATCCAGGTCCACCTGCATGTCGTACTTGGTCTGCGGGTCCTCCACGTACCAGTCCACGTCCACCACCCCTGGCGTCTGCTGGAAAATCCGTTTGATCTGCGAGGCTACTTGGGTCTGGCGCTTCAGGTCCGGGCCATAAACCTCGGCCACCATGGTCTCCAGCACCGGCGGACCGGGTGGCACCTCAGCCACCTTGATTCGGGCGCCAAAAGACTGGGCAATGGCGACCAGTCCCGGCCGAAGGCGGCGCGCGATCTCGTGGCTCTGCGGGCTGCGTTCATCCAGCGGAAGCAGGTTCACCTGGATGTCTGCCTGGTTGGGCCCGCGCCGCAGGAAGTAATGCCGCACCAGTCCGTTGAAGTTATAGGGCCCTGAGGTGCCGGCATAGATCTGATAGTTGGTGACTTCCGGCTGCTTCTGAAGGTAGCGCCCCAGCGCCTGCGCTGCATTCGCGGTCTGCTCCAGCGTGGTGCCGTCAGGCAAGTCAATGATCACCTGGAACTCGCTCTTGTTGTCGAACGGCAGCATCTTCACCTTTACCCACTTCAGGGGCACGAAGGCCGCCGCGGCCATGAGCAGCACCAACACGCCTCCGAGGAAGAACCAGCGGTGACGGGCATTAGCAATCAGCGGGCTCATCAATCGGCGGTACAGGTGCGTGGTCCAGCCCTCCCTTTCATGCAGGGCGTGCCCGTCCTGGCCCGCGTAATGGCGCAGCAACCGCAACGCCGCCCAGGGCGAAACCACGAAGGCCACGATCAGCGAAAACACCATGGCCGCCGAGGCACCCACGGGTATAGGACGCATGTAGGGTCCCATCAGGCCACGCACAAAAGCCATGGGGAGGATGGCGGAAATCACGGCAAAAGTGGCCAGAATGGTGGGGTTTCCCACCTCGTCTACGGCTTCCACAGCCACTGCTGCCAAGCTGCGACCCCGGCTGGAAGGCAGCCGGAAGTGGCGCACGATGTTCTCTACCACCACAATGGCATCGTCCACCAGAATGCCGATGGAGAAGATCAGCGCGAACAGCGTTACCCGGTTCAGCGTGTATCCGTAGAAGTAAAAGATGGCCAGGGTGAGCGCCAGGGTCACAGGCACAGCCAGCAGAACCACGCCCGATTCGCGCCAACCCAGGGCCAGCGCCACCAGCAGGGTTACCGAAAGCGTAGCCAGCAGCAGGTGCTTGAGCAATTCATTGGACTTGTCTCGTGCGGTTTCGCCGTAGTTGCGCGTGATCGTGACCTGCAGGTCATTGGCCAGCACGTTACCGCGCAATTCGTGCACCCGCGCCAATACGCGGTCGGCAATAATGCTGGCATTGGTGCCTTTGCGCTTGGCGACGGTGATGGTGACCGCGGGATACTCGGCTCCCGGCACAGCAGGTCGCGCTGCCGACGCTTGTGTGGGGGCGGAGCTTTGCTCCGCCCTGGCCATTTTCAGAGCACCCGGCCCATCGGCAAAGAGGACATAGTTGTCCGGTTCCGCCGGCCCATCCTCCAGCTTAGCCACCACGTCGCGCAGGTACACGGGATGGCTCTGGTGCGCGCCCACCACTACCTGCTGCAGATCCTCAGTGCGGGTGAAGAAGCGCCCGGCCTCAACCTGGAATTCCTGGTTGTCACGGGCAAAGCTGCCCGCAATGCCGCGGCTATTGGCCTGCTGCAACTGGCCCACCACGGCGCCAGGAGTCAGCCCGTAGGCCGCCAGCCTCTGCGTGTCCAGCACCACGCCCACCTGGCGCGGCTGCCCGCCAATAATTCTGGTTTCGGAAACATCATCGAGTTGCTTGATGGACTGTTCCAGTTCGCCGGCAACCCGCCGCAGCTGGTAGCTGTTGTAGTTCGGTCCCCACAGCGTCAGCGCCAGGATTGGAACATCGTCAATGGAGCGCACCTTGATGAGCGGCTGCGATGCGCCCGGGGGGATGCGGTCAAAATTCGAGTACAGCTTGTTATATGTTCTTACAATCGCGTCCTCTTCTTTTTGCCCTACATAGAAGCGCACAATCACCATGCTCACGCCCGGCCGGCTGATGGAGTACAGATATTCCACGCCCGGCACCTCGCGCAGCAGCTTCTCCATGGGAATGGTGACGCGCTGCTCCACCTCCTGGGCTGAGGCCCCAGGCATCTGCACGAAGACGTCCAGCATGGGCACGATAATCTGCGGCTCTTCCTCGCGCGGGGTCTGCCAGATGGCGAATGCGCCGAGCAACAGCGCCCCCGTGATGGCCAGCGGCGTCAGTTTCGACTGGATGAAGCTGTGCGCGATGCGTCCCGCGGTGCGCAAGGGGGACGAGTTGTCGTCGGGTTCCCTCATAAAATTCTTTCCCGCGGAGGAACGCGGGTCAAAGTCGCATTTGGCACTTAGCAGTTAGCATTTGGCCAGCGACGTGTGCGGATCGGGCAAAAAACGCCTCAGTGGCTAAGTGCTAAGTGCTAATTGATAAACGCTTACCCGAATGCTGATTGCTGAGTTCCTCCGCGTTCATCCGCGGGAAAGAATTTTATGTGGGAACCCGACGACAACTCGTCCCCCTTGCGCACCGCGGGACGCATCGCGCACAGCTTCATCCAGTCGAAACTGACGCCGCTGGCCATCACGG
>DATJFA010000038.1:0-12319 GCA_035496015.1 Terriglobales bacterium
TGGGATGCCGACCTGCCGGTGTTTCCCGCTGATCCAAAGGGCATGGCTACCCGCGATGCTTCCGGCAAAGCCATGAACGCTCTTGCGGGTCATGTGCAGTCGCTGGTGGGCGGCTCCGCCGATCTGGCGCCCTCCACCAAAACCACTCTCACCGCTTATGGCGACATCGGCATGGGCAGCGATGGCGGACGCAACCTCCACTTTGGGGTGCGCGAGCACGGCATGGGCGCCATCGTGAACGGAATGGCCTTGCACGGTGGAATAATTCCCTACGGTTCAACGTTCTTAATCTTTTCGGATTACATGCGTGGCTCGATTCGGCTTTCGGCTCTGATGAACACGCACTCGTTGTTTGTGTTTACGCACGACAGCATCGGGCTGGGCGAGGATGGGCCAACTCATGAGCCCATCGAACACTTGATGAGCTTGCGTGCTATGCCGAACATGACCGTGATGCGTCCGGCAGACGCTAACGAAACCGTCGAGGCTTGGCGTATCGCCATTCAGCGGCAGCGGCCCATGGCGATGGCATTAACGCGGCAGAAAATTCCCGTGCTCGATGCTAAGCGCTATCCCATTCGTGAAGGCGTGGCCAAAGGCGCTTACGTGCTGGCCGAGGCCGAAGGCGGCAAGCCGCAGATTGTGCTGATCGCCACCGGTTCGGAGGTGCAGCTGGCGCTGGCTGCACGCGAGGAACTGGCTAAACAGAAAATTGCGGCGTGTGTAGTCTCTATGCCCTGCTGGGAGCTGTTCGACGAGCAGCCGGCCGAGTATCGCAGGCAGGTGCTGCCCGCGGGCGTGCCCAAGCTGGCCATCGAGGCAGGCGCGACCTTAGGCTGGTGCCGGTACGTAGGGGAGAACGGGGGCGTGGTCGGCATTGACCGCTTTGGCGCTTCCGCCCCCGGCAACGTGGCCATGGACAAGCTCGGCTTCAACGTGCCCAACGTGGTGGGACACGCTCGGAGGTTGCTGAAGGGAGAGCGCTGAGCGGGGAAGCAGTCAGCACTCAGCCGTCAGCATTCAGCCCCTGAGCAGTTGTGGCTGAAGCGAGTTTCACAATTAGAGCGTGCTTCAGAAATTGTTTCGGCAGGGCGCGGCTTCAGCCGCGCCATTCGGGGATACGTACCATGTGACTTTAGCCGCAGAGGGTCGGCTTTATCCTCGGAATTGCCAACCTTGCTCGCGACCTTTGCGGGCTGAATGCTGATTGCTGAACGCTGAGTGCTTAAGGGTACTCAGCACAGTTGGAGGGTAAAGCCCGATGAACCCACTCAAGCAGCTCCAGGAACAAGGACAATCGGTATGGCTGGACTACATTCGCCGCGACCTGCTGACCGGCGGCGGCCTCAAACGGCTGCGCGATGAAGATGGCCTGCGCGGCGTAACCAGCAATCCCACCATCTTCGACAAAGCCATTGCCGGCAGCTCCGACTACGACGAAAGCCTGCGCTCACTGCTGGCCAAAGATCCGCACGCCAATCCGGAAAAGCTGTTCGACCACCTGGAGATCGAAGACATTCAGATGGCGGCTGACATTCTGCGCCCCGTATATGACCAGACAGGTGGCGCGGACGGCTTTGTCAGCATGGAGGTGCCCGCCTCCATGGCGCACGACACCGCGGCCACGGTCAGCGAGGCGAAGCGGCTGTGGCGCGCCGTGGTTCGGCCCAATGTAATGATCAAGGTGCCGGCCACGCCCGAGGGTATTCCAGCCATCGAGGCGCTGATCGCGGAAGGCATCAACGTCAATATCACGCTGATGTTCTCGCTGGCGCACTATGAGGCGGTGGCGGCTGCCTACCTGCGTGGCCTGCGACGCAACCAGAACCCCAGCAAGGTGGCCTCGGTCGCTTCCTTTTTCGTGAGCCGCGTGGACACCAAGGTGGACGCCGCGCTGGAAAAGATCGGCACGCCGGAAGCGCTCGCTTTGCGCGGCAAAATCGCCATCGCCAACAGCAAGCGCGTTTACCGCCGCTTTAAGGAGATTTTCCTGGGCACTCCCTTCAGCGAATTCAAGAGTCGCGGCGCGCGCCTGCAGCGGCCGTTGTGGGCCAGCACCAGCACCAAAAATCCCGCCTACCGCGATGTTATCTATGTGGAAGAGCTGATCGGACCGCACACCGTGAACACCTTGCCTCCGGCCACCATTGACGCCTTCCGTGACCACGGCAAGGTTGCTCCCACGCTGGATGCCGGTGAGCAGGAAGCGGAAGCCGCGCTGGCCCGTCTGGCGGAAGTGGGAATTGACCTCAACCAGATCACGGAGCAGCTCTCCGTAGAAGGCGTAAAAGCTTTCGACAAATCCATGCTCCAGCTCCTGGATAGCCTGCGCGAAAAGCGCACCCAGCTGGTCTCTACTCCTGTGGATCGCCAGCAGCTCAGCCTGGGTCCGGCGCAATCGGCGGTGGACACGCGCCTGTCGCAATGGCAGAAGGACGATTTCAACCGCCGCCTGTGGGCCAAGGACTACACCTTGTGGTCGCCCAAGCCGGTGCCGGAACTCACCGACCGCATGGGCTGGCTGAGCCTGCCCCAGACCATGCATGAACATGTTGAGGAGTTGCAGACGTTCGCGGCAGCCATCAAGGACGCAGGAATCAAGCATGCCGTGCTGCTAGGTATGGGCGGCTCCAGCCTGGCGCCGGAAGTTTACCAGCGCACCTTCGGCAATGCGGCCGGTTATCCCGAACTGATTGTGCTCGACAGCACCCACCCCGCGGCCGTGCGCGCTGTGGAGCGCCGTATTGATCCGCTGCGCACCCTGTTCCTGGTTTCCAGCAAATCGGGAACCACCACGGAGACACTCTCCTACTTCTACTATTTCTGGAAGCTGGTGAGTGACCGCGGCAAGCAGCCGGGCCAGAACTTCGTTGCCATTACCGATCCGGGCACGCCGCTGGAAAAGCTGGCGCGCGAGCGCAAATTCCGCCGCGTCTTCTCCGCCCCGCCTGAAGTGGGCGGCCGCTACGCCGCGCTTACCGTCTTCGGCCTGGTTCCCGCTGCCCTTATCGGCATGGATTTGAAGCGCCTGCTCGATGAAGCCTGGACCATGGCCGAGTCCAGCGCCTTCTGTGTGGATTCGAAGAAGTGTCCGACGCTGGCTCTGGGAGCCGCCATGGGCGAGTTGGCGCGCATGCAGCGCGATAAAATCACCTTTCTCGCTTCGCCCTCGCTGGCCGCATTCCCCATCTGGGTGGAGCAACTGATCGCCGAGAGCACCGGCAAGGACAACAAGGGCATTGTGCCCGTTGCGGACGAGCCGGTGGGCGCGCCCGATGTGTATGACAAAGACCGCTTTTTCGCCTTTCTGCATATTCCTGGCGAGAGCAAAGAACTGGAAGCGCGCATCGCCGCCCTGGAGCAGGCAGGACATCCCGTGGCGCGCATTGCCCTGCAGGACAAGTACGATTTAGGCCAGGAATTCTTCCGTTGGGAGATGGCGGTGGCCTCCGCCGGAGCGGTTATTGGTATTCAGCCCTTCAACCAGCCCGACGTGCAATTGGCCAAGGACTTGGCCAAAAAGGCTATGGAAGGCAAGGCCGGCGGACAGCAGGCGCCCGAAGTGGAGGCTAGCCAGCGCCAGCAATTGCAAAGCGCGCTGCAGGAGTGGCTGGGGCGGGCACAGGCGGGGAACTATATCTCCCTGCAGGCCTACCTGGAGCCCACTCCGGCAACCGACGCCGCGCTGGAGCAACTGCGTGTGTTGCTGCGCGAAAAATCGCGGTTGGCCACCACGGCGGGCTACGGGCCGCGCTTCTTGCATTCCACGGGGCAGTTGCACAAAGGCGGCCCCAACACTGGCCTGTTCCTGCAACTGGTGGATCAGGCGGCAACCGATGTGGCGGTGCCGGAGACAAACTACACTTTCGGCCAGTTGATCCGGGCGCAGACCCAGGGCGATTGGCAGGCGCTTACGCAGCGCGGCCGGCGCGTGGTTCGGGTGCAGCTGGGAAGCAACGCGCAGGGCGGCTTGGCGCAACTGCTGGAAGTCGCGCGCGAGCTGCGTTCAGAGTTGAATTCCGGGCATCGCGCCGCGTAACCCCGGGGCCGGACGAGGAACAAGAGGATTCATCTCGTACGAGGAGCGAATGTGGCTGTCCTGACCGTGGAAAATCCGCTGCGCGAGGGCATGCGCCTGGAGCGCACCCCTGATCCTTGTGTGATGGTCATTTTCGGCGCCTCCGGCGACCTGACCCGGCGCAAGCTGATGCCCGCCCTTTACAACTTGTGGCGCGAGCGCCTGCTGCCTGCCGGCTTTTCAGTGGTGGGCTTCTCCCGTACCGACATGAACGACCAGCAGTTCCGCGATTCGATGAAAGAGGCAGTGGAACAGTTCGGCGAGCAGGGGCCGGTGGATCGGGAGGCCTGGGAGAGTTTTGCCGAAGGCCTGTTCTATCTCTCCGCGCATCCCGGCCACCCCGAAGATTACGCCAGTCTCTCCTCAATGCTGGAGGACATTGACCGGCAGCGCGGCACCAACGGCAACCGTGTCTACTATCTCGCCGTGCCCCCGAGTTCCTTCGCCGGCATCGTGCAGCAACTGGATGCGGCCGGTTTGGCGCAGGCTGAGAAGGGCTGGCATCGCCTGATCATCGAAAAGCCCTTCGGCCACGACCTGCAGAGCGCCCGCGAACTGAACCAGGCGATTTCCAAGGTTTTTCACGAAGAACAGGTCTACCGCATTGACCACTACCTGGGTAAGGAAACGGTTCAGAACCTCTTAGTGTTCCGCTTTGCAAACGGAATTTTTGAGCCCATCTGGAACCGCCGCTATGTGGACAACGTGCAGATCACGGCCGCCGAAACCGTGGGCGTGGAAAACCGCGCTGCCTATTACGAAGAATCCGGCGCCCTGCGCGACATGGTGCAGAACCATCTTTCTCAGGTCCTGGCCCTCACCGCCATGGAACCGCCCGCTTCCATGGGGGCCGAAGAGGTGCGCGGGGAGAAACTCAAGGTTTTGCGCGCCATTCCGCCGCTCATTGGCGATCGCGCCAATTCCTGCACCGTGCGCGGCCAGTACGGCCCCGGCTGGGTTGACGGCAAAGAGGTCCCTGGCTATCGCTCCGAGCCCGGCGTGAACCCGAACTCCACAACTGACACCTATGTTGCTCTCAAGCTTTTTATCGAGAACTGGCGCTGGGCCGGCGTCCCCTTTTATTTGCGCACGGGCAAGCGGCTGCCCAAGCGCCTGACGGAAATCGCCATTCAGTTCCGCCAGGCGCCCTTGTTGCTTTTCAATCACACGCCCACGGAGCAGATGTCGCCCAACTTGCTGGTTATCCGCATCCAACCCGATGAAGGCATCTCTCTGAAGTTCACCGCCAAGCAGCCCGGCCCGGCAATGCACGTGCGGCCTGTGACCATGGATTTCCGGTACTCCACCTCATTCGGCGTGGCTTCGGCCAGCGCTTACGAACGCCTGCTGCTGGATTGCATGCTGGGTGATCCGACCTTGTTCGCCCATCGCGATGCCGTGGAGGCGGCCTGGGGAATACTCACCCCGATTCTGGAAGCCTGGGCCAGCCAGACCGCGCCCGCATTTCCCAACTACGCGGCCGGCACTTGGGGTCCGGCTGCCGCTGACAGCCTGCTGCAGGGCGGCGGCTGCTGGCGCAAACCTTAGAGAAGGGAAGTTCTCAGGATGTCTTCTACCAGCATTCCAGCGGACGCCAGCAAGGTGGAGCAGGAGCTCCGCCACCTCTGGCGGCAGGAGGCGGAAAAATCCAGCGCCGGCCCGGTGTTGTGTTCGCGCACTCTGAACCTGATTGTCTACTGCCGCAATTGTGCTGACGTGCAGCGAGCCACCGGGTTCCTGGATCCCATTATTTCTAATCATCCCTGCCGCGCCATCGTAGTTTCTCCGGCTCCGCCCGAGTCGCAGGAGGAAATCCACACGGAAGTGTCCGCCTCCTGCCTCACCTCCCATGCGGGCAATCGTTACATTGGCCGGGAGTTGGTGACTCTTGCAGCCCAGCCCAGCGCGCACGCTCGCCTGGCGAGCATCATCCGCGCCCTGGTGCTGCCCGATCTGCCCGTATTCCTGTGGTGGCGCGACACCCGCTCCCTGGGCAGCGCCCTCTTTCGCCAGTTGAGCGACTTGGCTGAGCGCATCATTGTCGATTCGGCTGGCCTCGAGGATTTACACGCCGATTGGCCCTCCCTGCATGCGCTGGTTCAGCATCCTGGCAAGGCGATCAGCGATCTGGCGTGGTCGCGCCTGACCGCCTGGCGTCAGCTGATCGCTCAGCTGTTCGATGGCCAGGCCCGCGCTTCTTACCTGCGTCAGTTGCGCCGGATTGTGGTGGAATTTGGAAATGAGAGTGGGAATGCGAAGGTCCCGGCGGATGCGCTGCTTCTGGCCGCCTGGCTGGGGCGGCAGCTCGGATTCAAGCATCCCTGCCCGGCCGCGGCGGAACAAGGCGCGGAGCAGCACGCCGGCGCTTGGGAGCTGAGCAGCGGCGATTCCCGTTTGCGCGTGGAGCTGCGTCATGGCAAACGCCCCGGCTCGGGTGTGACCGCTGTCTTTCTTACCTGCGGCGACGGTCGGGCTGTGTTCGCGGTGTCTCGCTGCCAGGACGGCAAGGGCCTGGCCACCCGTGCCGAACTGCCCGGGCAGGCGCCCATGCGCCGCCTGGTGCGAACTGGAGATGAATCTGCCAGCCGCCTGGTGAGCAGCGAACTGGAAATTCTGGGACGGGACGTTCTTTACGAAGATGTGCTGCGCCTGGCTGGCGAACTGCTCCCGGCGCTCTCAGCGGGATGAACCCACCTAGGCGTCGTAAACCGGGGCAGCTTCTTCTTCCTCCTCCTCCAGGAGAGAGCGCACGGTAGCCGGCGCTTGCAGCACCCCGTCAATCGCTTCCAGGATGGAGCTCAGCATGTCAGGACGTTCTCCCAGGGCGGCGAAACTGGACCGATCCAGCATGAGTTCGCCCAAACGGAAGGACTCGTCCATAGCATCAGTGGGCAAAGAAGCACCGGCGGCACCTTCCCGTGGCCAGCCATAATCCAGGCTGTCGTCCACCATCCAGTGCGACACCAGTTCTTCCACGTGCGACGCCGAACAAACATGCCGCATGCCGGGCCGTTCCGCCAATCGGCTGCTCCATTGCAGGATCTGGAGAGTGTTTCCGTCCCGATCCTCGGTCACCAGGAACCAACCATCGCCTCGTTGCGCCGCGCCGCAAACCTCGCAGTAATAAACAGGAGTCGGATTCATGGCGTCCTCCCTGTACCTCAGATGCGGGGCCCTATCTCGCCGATAGCTGTAATGCTGGAACCTGTGTTTTACCCGACCGCCCGCGCGCTGAAGCGCTGCCCTGGCCCGGCCCGAAACTCCGCTTAATTACCGAGACATTGCTTACCCGTGGCCGTGCTGCTGCTTCCTGCGCCCGTTCTTCTCCCCCTTGATCGGCCAGGGATTGCAGCGCCGCCCGGTTGCGGATGACCAGCGTCGAACCGCGCACCTCGATGTAATTTTTGACGCGGAACCGGGCCAGCATGCGGGTCACAGTTTCCCGGCTGGAGCCGATCATCTGCGCCATCTCTTCGTGGGTTAAGGTCAGCTTGAGCACGGTCGTGCCGTTGCCGTTGGAGTGCGTCTCCTTCCAGTCGAGCAGAAGGCGTGCCATCTTCTCAGCGGCCGAATGCGCCAGTCCCAGTGACCCGATTTCGTTGCAGGCGGCGCGGTACTCGCGGCTCAGGAATTCCGCCACCCGGAACATCGCCTCGGGATGGCTGCGGATGTACTGCAGAAAATCATCGCGACGAATAAAGTTGAGCTGGCACGGGCTCAGCGTTTCTACCGTCGCCTGGTAGGGCTGGCCCAGCAGGCAGGAACTTAGCCCCAGGATGTCCCCCGGCTCCGAAATATGCAGAATCAGCGTCTTGCCCTCGCTGGACACCATCGACAGCTTGGCTCGCCCGCGGCACAGGATGTATATCCCGCGCGGCATCTGTCCTTCCACGAACAGCACCGAATTTTCCGGATAAACGGTGGAGTATGAGACCGCTGCCAGGCCACGCAGTTCCTCGCCCGCGAACTGGCAGAAGAAACCGCGTCCCCGCAATTGGCAATTCAGACAGTTGTCCGACATTTCCAGGTTGTATGGTGCGTGTACTGTGGACATCGTTCGCTCCCTCACTGTTGTTTTCCAGCCATTCCCGCAGATTCGGTTATCTGTTGCACCAGGGCCCGTGTCATCAGCCCGTCACCAGTTAGCTTGGCGCCGGCCCGGCAGAGTCTTTCCAGAAGCTGTTTGCCCTCCGCGCTTACAAACGTGACTTCCTTCAGGTCCACCACCATCCGGCCTCGGCCGTTCCCGTTCATCGCTTGCTGCCAGCAGTTTTCCAGTTCGGCCAGACATGGCCCGCTTAACCGACCTTCGATCCTCAGCGTCACCAGCTCGCCGTCGTGCTTAACTGTTGCTCGGAACATGGTGTTCGCCTTCCCTGACTTGATTTTCATTTAGGGCACGCTGATTGCCAACTGGTCACAGTCGGGTGTGACCCTGGACACAGGGCAAACACAGGTAGTTAAGAAGCAGATACTTGGGAGGGACGACCGGGCTGTCAGCAAAGATGACAGCCTGCAGTCAGTCTGTCAGCCTGCTGTCACCAACGTTGTCACAAGTCAGCGCGGGTGATTCCCAGCTTCTTCATCTTGAAGTGGAGAGTGGTGCGTTTCAATCCCAGGCGGCTGGCAGCGCCGGCGGGTCCGCCGATCACGCCGCCGGCCTCGCGCAGAACACGCAGGATGTGTTCACGCTCGGCATCGTCCAGTCGCAGCAGGTTTTTGGCTTCTCCGTTGGTGGGCTGCAACTCGGCGATGGGTACATTCAGAACTGGCCCGCGGGAGAGAATCACCGCCCGTTCAATCATGTGCTCCAGTTCGCGCACATTGCCCGGCCACTCCCAGTTCACCAGAGCTTCCATGGTTTCAGAAGGGATCACTTCAATTTGGCGGTTCATGGTGTGAGCAAACTTTTGCGCGAAATAGCGGACCAGCAGGGGAATGTCCTCTGGGCGCTCCCGTAAAGGCGGAATGCGCAGGGGGAAGACGTTAAGACGGTAGTAGAGGTCACGGCGGAATGTGCCTTCCTCCACCATTTGTGGCAGGTCGCGATTGGTGGCGGCTACCATTCGCGTGTCTACCTGCTGCGTGCGCGTGCTGCCCAGGCGCTCAAACTCCCGCTCCTGCAGCGCGCGTAGCAGCTTGGGCTGCAGTTCCAGAGGAATGTCGCCTACTTCGTCCAGGAACAGCGTGCCTTTGTGGGCCAGCTCCAGGCGCCCGATTTTCTGCATGATAGCGCCGGTGAAGGCGCCCTTTTCGTGCCCAAACAGCTCGCTCTCCAGCAGGCCGGTGGGAATGGCGGCGCAGCTCATTTTGACAAACGTTTGTTCCCGCCGCGTGCTCCGATCATGAATGGCCCGGGCTATAAGCTCCTTCCCGGTTCCGGTTTCTCCCAGGATCAGTACCGTGGCCCCGGTGGGCGCGACTGTCTCCACCTGCTGCAGCACTGTCTGTAAGGCCCGGCTCTCGCCCACGATTTCTTCAAAGTTGTATTCGGAGTGAATTTCCTCTTGTAGATAGATCTTTTCCTGCGCCAGCTTGTCCTTAAGCTGGGCAATTTCGCGGAAAGCCAGCGCGTTCTCCAGGGCTATGGCCACTTGGCTGGCTACCTGCGCCAGCAGCCCCACATCTTCGGCGCGGAAGGCGTGGTCGTGCAGGCTGGCCAGGCTTAAGGTGCCCAGAGCAGCATTGCGCGTAATCAGCGGCAGCCAGAGCGCGCTGCGCACGCCTTCGGAGACCATGCGCGCGGTTATCTCCGCCGGATATTGCTCCGTGGTCAGCGGATCCGCCAGCAGCGGCTCGCGGTGAGCCAGCGCCCAGCCTCCCGGCGAATTTTCCAGCGGAAATACCAGTTCCTGGTGCACCAGTCCCTTGGCCCCCGGGAAAACCAGGGCATACAGGCGCAGGAGCGAACCGCCCGGCTCCAGCAGGGCCAGGCTGGTGTAATCGTGGGCCACCACTTTCTGCAGGCAATTGGAAATGGCGGGAAACAAGTCCCGGATCTCGCGGTTGGAGACCAGGACGTTGTTGACCTCCAGCAGCAGCCGCAACCAGTCGCGCTCGCTGGCCATCTGCTTCTGGTAAGCCAAGGCCTGCTGCCGCTGGGCCACATTGTCCACCGCCAGCCCCACCTGTTCCGCCACCCGCAGCAAAAATTCCAGGTCGGCGCTGGCGTAAGCGCCTGGTTTTCGGCTCGTCAGCGCCAGCGCACCCAAACGCCGGTCGGCCGCGGTGAGGGGCAGTACGCAGCAGGATTGAAAACCGTACTGCTGGAGGATTTTCAGCACCGGGCCCAGCTGGTGCTCTTTGTCCAGATCATCCACGACCAGCGGCTTGCCGGTCTGCCACACCCGCCCGGACGCGGAACCATTTATGGGTACGGTCGGCGGCAAGGGAATATTCTGCCCAAAGCTTTCCGTGTGGGCCACGCGCATCAGATTGGCGGAGGGGTCGTGCAGCACAAAACTGACGGAATCAAAGCGGACAACCTTGAGCAGGCGTTGCGCCACGTCGTGCAGCAGCTCTCCCAGATCATCATGCAGGGCGACGGCGTCAGTTACTTCCAGCAGCGCCTGGTAGCGCTGGTCAGCGGAAGCATCCGCCGCGGGCTGGGGAATTCCTGGCATACCGCTTACTTGCTGCAGGCTAGCCGTGAATCTCTGCAGAAAATCGTTCAGCTAGCAGTTGATATCACAACACCCACACATCTATAGCTAGCCAGTGATAACACTATTTGGCCGGATTGGAAATAGGCAAGGCAAGATTTTCGCCCAGCCGAACAGAATGTAAAGCCGCTGCGGCAAGTCACGGACGTATGTTCGGCGTGAATTCCTGATGAAGACGCTGTAACTCTGCCTCATTGCCGGCGGGCGCGCCTGCTTCAAAAGCGCGCCAGACCAACCTTCACAACCGTGCGATGCTGCGGGTTTACTGGCGCTTTCGGCTTTCTTTGTCAGGCGGGGCGGCAGGAATCGGCGCCACCTCTGTCCAAATCCCGTACACCCGCCCCTGCCATGCGGCAATGCCCAGATAATCGCCGATGAACTGGCGATTGCCGGCAAATGGTTCCTCGGACCATGCGTAGTTGGCGAACGTGCGCCCGCCATCGCCGGAACGCGCCAGCGTCACTTTTGTCTTTGTGTTCTGCGGGTCCTCGCGGCGATCGTAAAAAATCACGTTTGCGGCTCCGCTCTGCGGGTCCACCGCCAGCCACTGGAAGAACTGGTCGGTGCCGTCGTGAATGGAGTCGGAATTCACCCGCACGGCCGGGCTCCACTTGCGGCCGCGGTCGCGCGAGGTGGCGCAGAAGACGTCCACGTCGCCATTGCGGTAATCGCTCCACGTCACATAGAGCACGCCGTTCTTGCCGCGTGGGTCAATGCCAATCTGGGGGAAGCCGTTGGAACGCGACACGTCTTCCACATCAAAATACGATGGCGCCGTATCCAGGGCCTTGCGGCTGCGGGAGAAGCTGCGGCCGCCATCACGGGAAGTAGCCAGAACGATGCTGCTGCCGTCGGCCCACACCACGTAGAGTGTTCCATCCGCGCCCACGGCCCCGGTAAAGCCTTCGACCGCGCCGTTGTCGTCGCGCGGCAAACCTTCGTGGGTGCTGATCTCGATCGGTGAGGGCCAGGTTTTACCGCCGTCCGTAGAATGCGAGAAGAGGATCACCGACTTGGTCAGCGTGAACTGCGTCCAACCCACATACAGGTTTCCCGAGTAACGGCCGTTCGTGTTGTCGGCCACAATGTAAGGCTTGTCCTCGAAGGGAATGCCCTCCTGGGTAGGGTGCTCGATGACGGAAATGGCGTTCTCCTCCCACGTCTTGCCGCCGTCGAGGGAACGCTTGATGAAAATTCCATTGCGGGTAGCGTTGTGGCCCCAGTAATTCGTGGTGCCCAGCTTGTCGAAGGCGATGTAGCACAGGATGGCGTGGCCGTGGGCGTCATAAGTCACGGAAACGTCGCCGGAAATTTTGTAATTTTTCGGCGCAATACCGGGAACAACGCTCCAGGTGCTGCCGGCGTCTTCGGAGTACGCGATTTGCGCGGGCACCTGGTAACCGGCGACCACCTGCCGCGGATTGCGCGGATTCACCGCGATGGAAGGCTCATTGAAGTAGCCGGCTTCCGCCGTCAGTGAGACCACACGCCCTTCCGGGGCGGGCGGAAGCTGTTGTGCGAAAGCGGATACTGCGAAGAACAGGAGGAAAACAATTATTGCCCGGCAGCGTGGTTTATG
>DATJFA010000039.1:0-11774 GCA_035496015.1 Terriglobales bacterium
ACGTCGCTTTCCGTCTTGGTCAGCAGCCAGTCGCTGATATGGTGGTAAATTTCGCGCACTGAGCGTTCCAGTTCTTCCCGGGGAACGGCGTGGCGATACTCCGCGGTGCGCAGAGAGGTGCAGATTTTTTCTACCAGGCCCGCGGCAAGCTGGTCCGCATGAGCTTCAATCAGCCTTGCCAGTTTGAGTGCAATCATATCTGCCTTATTCAGATGTCGGAAAACAAAGAAAGGTGCCCGCGGTTCCCCATGGGCTGAGACAGACACATCGTATCACGATACTTTGGCATAAAGAAAGGCTCCTGCGGAACTTATCTTTAAACGATATATAAGGCGGGGACAAGGGAAAACGCGGATCGTATTGTAAAACTCAGGCGTTGGCGCCGCAGCACTTCTTGTATTTCTTGCCGGAACCGCAGGGACAGGGGTCATTGCGCCCGATTTTGGCGGCGCCGCGCACCACCTGCTGCACCGGCTGATATTCGCCGCTGCCCGCCATGCGCGCCTGCTCCAGCTCGCGCTTCTTTTTGCGCTGAAACTCTTCTTCCAGTTCATCCACCGAGGTGGCGGCTCGTTGCGGCCGGCGCCCATCCCCGCCCGGCCTGGAGACCCGTACTCCCGCGCCATCACCGCCGTCCAACTCCGGTGGGGGACCTCCGGCAAATGCCCTGCCGCCTTCTTCCTCTCCTCCAGCCGCGCGGCGCTGGTCAATTACCTGCATCAGGTACAGGTAGCGCACGGTGTCTTCCTGGAAGCGGTTCATCATGGCTTCGAACATGTCGAAGGATTCGCGCTTGTACTCCACCAGCGGATCGTGCTGGCCGTAGCCCCGCAGTCCGATGCCTTCCTTCAGGTGGTCCATGCTGAGCAGGTGGTCCTTCCACTGCGAGTCCAGCACGCTCAGCATGATCATGCGCTCGTGGTAGCGCATGGCGTCCGAGCCAATCAGTTGCTCCTTGGCCTCGTACCGCTCCTTGAGTTTTTCGAAGATGGCGTCGCCCAGTTCCTGGCGGCTCATCTGCGCCGGCTTGACGCCCTCTTTCTCGACGTCCACTCCAAAGCGGGTGAAAATCTCGTTCTTCAGCGCCTTAATGTCCCAGTCTTCGGGATGGGTTTCCTTGGCCGCATACTTGTCCATCAGCTCGCTGAGAATGCCGGCCACGTAGTCTTCCAGGATCAGTTCCTTCTGATCCAACCCCTCCAGCAACTGGTGGCGCAGGCCGTAGACCGCCTCGCGCTGCTTGTTCATTACGTCGTCATATTCCAGCAGGTGCTTGCGGGCTTCGAAGTTTTGCGCTTCCACCGCCTTCTGCGCGGCTTCAATGCGGCGGCTGATGAGCCGGGACTCGATGGGCACCCCCTCTTCCATGCCCAGCTTCTGCAGCAGGTTGGACACCCACTCCTTGGCGAAGATGCGCATCAGGTCATCTTCCAGCGACAGATAGAAGCGGGAAGAGCCGGGATCCCCCTGGCGGCCGGCGCGGCCGCGAAGCTGGTTATCAATGCGCCGCGCCTCGTGGCGTTCCGTACCCAGAATGTGCAATCCGCCCGCCGCGACCACCTCGTCATGCTCGGCGTCGGTCTCGGCTTTGTAGCGGTTGAAGATCTCGTTCCACTGCGCGGTCGGGACTTCGAACTCCTTGCCTTCGTAGTACCAGCGGGTGAACTCGGGATTCTCCGCCGCCGCCTCGATCACGCCCTCCGCAGTCTTCACCGGCCGGGCGATGCCCTTCTTCATGCACTCTTTCTTGGCCATGAATTCTGGGTTACCGCCCAGCAGGATGTCGGTGCCGCGGCCCGCCATGTTGGTGGCGATGGTCACCATCCCCTTGCGCCCCGCCTGGGCCACGATTTCCGCCTCTTTTTCGTGGTACTTGGCGTTGAGCACCACGTGCTTGATGTTCTTCTTCTTCAGCAGCTCAGAAAGACGCTCCGACTTCTCAATGGACGTGGTGCCCACCAGGATGGGCTGCCCATTGGCGTTCAGCTTCTGAATTTCGTCGGCGGCGGCAAAGTATTTTTCTCGTGTGGTGCGGTACACCACGTCTGAGTTCTCCAGGCGCCGCAGCACCCGGTTGGTGGGAATCACAATGACGTTCAGCCCGTAAATTTTCTCGAATTCCTCCGCCTCGGTTTCGGCGGTGCCCGTCATGCCTGCCAGCTTTTTGTACATGCGGAAATAATTCTGGAAGGTGATGGTGGCCAGCGTCTGGTTTTCGCGTTCCACCTTCACTCCTTCCTTCGCCTCGATGGCCTGGTGCAGGCCGTCGGACCAGCGCCGCCCCGGCATCAGGCGCCCAGTGAACTCATCCACGATGATGACTTCGCCTTCTTTCACCACGTAATCCACGTCGCGCCGGTAAAGCGCATGCGCCTTGATGGCGGTGTCCACGTGGTGCTTGAGGTCCCAGTTCTCCGGGTCGGCGATGTTGCCGATGCCCAGCATCTTCTCCACCTTCTCCCATCCCTCGTCGCTCACAGTGATGGTTTTGTGCTTCTCGTCCACCACGTAGTCGCCGGTCAGGATTTTCTCCTCCAGCGATTTTTCGATCTCCTCGCCTTTCTCCAGCTTGGGAACAATGCGGTTCACTTTGAAGTACTTGTCGGTGGATTCGTCGCTGGAGCCACTGATGATCAGCGGGGTACGCGCCTCGTCCACCAGGATGGAGTCCACTTCGTCCACGATGGCGAAGAAGTGGCCGCGCTGCACGCAGTCCTTTAGGTCGAACTTCATGTTGTCGCGCAGGTAGTCGAAGCCGAATTCGTTGTTGGTGCCGTAGGTGATGTCGGCGCCGTAGGCCTCCCGCCGCTCTTCGTCGTCCAGGTCGTGGACGATAACGCCCACGCTGAGGCCGAGAAAACGGTAGATTTTGCCCATCCACTCCGCGTCGCGCTTGGCCAGATAGTCGTTGACGGTGACCACATGCGCGCCCCGCCCCACCAGCGCGTTCAGGTAGACCGGCAGGGTGGCGACCAGGGTTTTTCCTTCACCGGTCTTCATTTCGGCGATGGAGCCGGAGTTGAGCACCATGCCGCCAATCAACTGCACGTCGAAGTGCCGCATGTTGAGGGTGCGACGCCCGGCCTCGCGCACCACGGCAAACGCTTCCGGCAGGATCTCCTCCAGCGCGTCCTTCAGAGCCTGCTTCTGCTCTTTATCAATTTCCTTGGCCCGCTCGGGATCCGCCTCCGCATCATTCTTCACCGCGGTCAGCCGCTCCTGGAGGCGGGCGCGAAACTCCTCCGTCTTGGCGCGCAGTTCTTCATCGCTCAGAGCCTGCATCTGCGGCTCCAGCGCGTTGATCTGCTCCACCGTGGGCTGCAGGCGCTTAATTACCCGCTCGCTCTTGGTCCCGAAGACCTTCCCGATTGCTTTATCTACGATCAACTGTGTGTTCCTGAAGGATGATGGGCTAAGCCGGGGAAGTTTCAGTAGGTACGTAACTTGTTACGTCTCAAGCACACGTACTCCACCCCGATCATTATGAGCCTAACACAATTAGATGCCGCAGCTTGCGATTCGGACCACGCCGGTTAGGTGCTGGGACCACGTGGGCACAGGCGCCCTCGCCTGTGCAGGCGAGCGCAGCTCGCCTCATAAGGATTGTGACGCAGGCGAGCTCGCGTTAGCGCGATTGTGGCGCTCTCGCCCGCGTTGCGCCTTCGGGAGGAAGGCGCAATTTCGCAGGATCTCCAGGCGAGCATAGGGAAAGCCGGCTCCGCTGGAGAGCCGGCCTTCCCGTGAGAACGGCTCTTTTAAGCCGCCCGCTTCCTCTTCCGGCTGCTGGCACGCGTTCCGCGTCCTGGCGCTTCCTCCTCCGCTTCCACGCCCAGTTGCTCGGGTTTAAGTTTCTTGCTGAACGACTCCATTTTCTTTTCCGTCTGCTGCTCCTCGCGCAGGGTCTTGGTCAGCAGCTGCGCGATCTTCTTCTCTCCCAGCTCGCCAGCCATCCGAACCAGACTCTCGTAGGAGCTCCTCTCGTATCGCTCCACCTTTATGGCGGCGCCGACGTTAAAAATATCCATGAGTTCCTCGGATGGTTCCTCCTCCTTGAAGCTCTCATGCTCCTGAAGCAGCCCGCGGATGCCGTGGCATTCGTTCTCTTCCGCTTGCTCTCCAAGCTCCTGGAATATCTGCTGCAATCGTTCCACGTGGCCTTCTGTTTGTGCCTGATGGCTGGCGAAGGCCTTCTGCAGCTCAGGGCGGCTGGATTCCTCCGCCTGCTTGCCCAACGCTTCTACCAGCTGTTGTTCGGCGTCCAACATGTCTTTCAATTCGTGCAGAAACAATTCCCGTGCGGTCTCCATCTCGTCTTCTCCTGGTCTGGCTGACGAGGGGCTTTGTATTATCTCGCCAGGCAGGTCGATTTGTTCTGTTAAACGGCGTCCACCGGACGGTGGACAGCGCAGAAACTTACGCCGCTCAGAAGAAGTTGGACTGAGCCTGCGAGGGCGCGGTTGCCCCGGCAGCAGATTGCGGTCGCCGGTCAGAGGAGCTGAATCAGATGGCGCTGTCTTGGGCTTTGGAAAGGGCTGCCTTTCGGCGCCCCATGTCTCGGAAGAGGGTCCCCACCATGCTGGTCAGAATGAAGTTCACCACGTGATCCAGAAGCGGCGGCAGGTTGGGACGATTCAGCCAGTCCACCCAGGAAAAAGGAAAGGCCGGCAGGCTTCTGTTCAGCACAAGGCCCATAATCATGCCGGCTCCGCAGTACAGCAGAACTAAGCTAAGACATCCGCCAACTACAAACCGCAGAACCCTGGTCATACCGATCACCTGTGAACCTGTGGCAATGCTACCGGAGAGGAGCTTAGGTTTCCCGCCTCCGCTTGTCAATCCCACGTCCGTGCCGGCAAAACGGGCAAGGGTGCAAAGAGTTGCACCTTCGATATGCACGATTTTGGCGCGATTTCCGCTATATTCCCAGCACGGATAATGCGCACCTTCTATAACCGGTTTCAGGAAGCGGCACAACAATGGCCGGAAGCGGTTGCCCTGGAGATGCAGCGCCGCGACCGGCTGGAACGGATCACCTACAGCGAGTTGCGGAAGGCTGCTGCCGCCATTGCTGGATGGTTGCGCGGCCATGGCCGCGATCCGGGCACACGCATTGCCTTCCTCGCTGCCAACAGCCCCCGCTGGGTCGCCGCCTATCTGGGCACGTTGGCCGCGGGATGCGTTGCCGTTCCCCTGGACACCGCCTTTCACTCCGATCAGGTGGCCAAGCTGCTGCGTGACAGCGGCTCCACTCTGCTGTTCACCGATTCCCAGCACCTCGCCACCGCGCGCCTGGCGGCCAACGAACTCAGGATTGAGTTGGCTCTGCTGGAAGGCGTAGAAGCGGGTTCTGGCCTGGGGGCCCAGGCCGCTCACGCGGTTGCCCACTGGGACGAGATTCTGGCGGCCGCGCCGCGTGAATTCCCGCCTGCTCCCGCTGAACCAGCCAGCATCGCGGCCATCCTCTACACCTCCGGCACCACGGCCGATCCCAAAGGCGTCATGCTCAGCCACGCCAACCTGGTAGGTGAGCTCGAGGGCGCACTCGGCATATTCAAGATCGGGCCGGGAGATGCCATCCTCGGTGTCCTCCCCTTGTTTCACGCTCTGGCCCAGATGGCTAATCTGCTGGTGCCCCTGGCGGTGGGCGGCCGCATCGTCTACCTGGAGTCGCTGAACACCACCGAGTTGCTGCGCGCCCTGCGTGAGCGCGACATTACGCTCTTCTGCTGCGTGCCTCAGTTCTTCTACCTGATTCACGAGCGCATGCTGAAAGAAGTAGGCCAGCACGGAGCCGCCGCCCGTCTCGGCTTTTGCGCCCTGCTCAAGCTCTGCCGCGCAGCCCGCTCCCTGGGCGCGAATCCCGGCAAACTTATTTTTCGCCGCGTTCACCAGATGCTGGGCAGCCGCATGCGCTACCTCATCACCGGGGGTTCGCGCTTCGACCCGGCAGTAGGCCGCGACCTCTACGCTCTGGGTTTTGAGATTCTGCAGGCCTATGGCCTGACCGAGACCACCGGGGGCGCAACCTGCACACCGCCCGGCAGCCGCGCCATCGGCTCGGTGGGCCCGCCATTGCCCGGGGTGGAAGTTAAGCTGCTCCATCCGCAGCCGCCGGAAGATGGCATTGGCCCTGCCACTGGCGAGGTCGCTATTCGCGGCCCCATCGTCATGCAGGGCTACTACAACCGCCCCGACGCCACCGCCGCCGTTTTGCGCGATGGCTGGCTGCTCACCGGCGACCTCGGCTATCTCGACTCGCACGGCAATCTCTTCATCACCGGGCGCAAGAAGGAAATCATCGTCCTCAGCTCCGGCAAGAATATTTACCCCGAAGAAATCGAGCACCACTACCTCAAGTCGCCCTTTATTAAAGAAATTTGCGTCATGGGCCTGGAGAGCCGTCCCGGCGAGCCCTACTCCGAAAAATTGCACGCCGTGCTGGTGCCCAACTTCGAAGTGCTGCGCGAGCGCAAAATCGCCAACACCAAAGAAGTGATCCGCTTCGATATCGAGACTCTCTCGGCGCAGTTGCCCGCGACCAAGCGCATCCTCAGCTACGAAATCTGGCAGCACGAACTGCCCCGCACCACTACCCGCAAGCTCAAGCGCTTTGAAATCGAGCAGCGGGTGCGCCGCGAGCAGGAGTCCGGTCAACTGGAAGAAGAAGGCGGACCGCCGCCGGAAGCTCAACCGCTCAGCGAGGAAGACCAGCTCTGGCTGGAGCGCGCCGAAGTGCAGCGCGCGCTGGCAATCGTGCGCCAGGAGGCGCGCTCCGGTTCGGATTCAATTCGTCCTGCCGATAATCTCGAACTCGACCTCGGCCTCGATTCCATCCAGCGGGTTGAGCTGCTCATGGCGTTGCAGCAGGACTTCGGCGCCAGCCTGCCCGAGTCCGTCATGTCTGAGGTTTACACCGTGCGCGAACTCGTGGACCGCGTGCTCGCCGCCTCCGGCTCCGGCGACGCTGGGGCCAAAGCCGGCGTGGACTGGGATTCCGTCCTGCAGTCCCAGGCTGCCGACGAATTCGTGCGCGCCGCGATCCGCCGCCGCCCCTTCACTACTGCTATCGGTTTTGTCCTGGCGAAGATCATCGAGATGATCTCGCGCGACCGCTTCGACCTGCGGGTCACCGGCCTGGAAAAGCTGCCGGAGCGCGGCCCCTGCATCATCTGCCCCAATCATCAGAGCTTTGTTGATCCCATCGTGCTGGCTGGAGTGGTGCCCTGGCCGCTGTTCCGCGATGCGTTCTCTCTCGGTACCACAGAAATTTTTGGCGCCATTCTGCCTAAGGGCTTCGCCCGCTTGCTGAAAGTGATCCCCGTGGATCCGGACTCGGCGCTGGTTTCCGCCATGCGCGCCGGCGCTTACGGGCTGCGCCGCGGCAAGGTGCTGGTGCTTTTTCCGGAAGGAGAACGCAGCATTGACGGCGTCCCCCGCAATTTCAAAAAGGGTGCCGCCATACTGGCCAGCCACCTGCGCGTGCCCATTGTTCCCGTAGCCATGGACGGCTTCTTCGAGGTATGGCCGCGCGGCAAGAAATATCAGGGGCCGCATCCCCTCCGCATCGCGTTCGGCGACCCGGTTGTGCCGCCCGCCGATGCGGAGCCCGGCGAAGCTGCCTACACCGCTCTCACCGCCGAACTGAAGCGCCGCGTTGTGGAGATGTGGGAGGGGTTGCGCGAGCAGCCAGTTGTTAGTACCTAGTACCCAGTACTTAGTTTCCCGTCGCCCCCACCCGAGCTCTCAAAGATGCGCTCGCCAATGATTACTGGTTTTAGCTAGCGTGCTTTCGTAAGGGCGCGGCTTCAGCCGCGCCGCACGCATTAAAATAAATTGTCATCCTGAGCCAGCGCGAGTTGAACGTAGCGAAACGAGCGCGAGTCGAAGGACCTTGCGTTTTGATCCTCCTCCACAAGGTTTCTCGAAACGTGTTTTAACTGGGTACCAGATACTGGGTACTGGGTACTAGGTACTAACAACTCACTTCGCCCTGGGATGCGTCTTCCCGTACACCTGCATCACGTGCTGCATGGAAAGCTGCGTGTAGCGCTGCGTGGTGGAGAGCCGCTCATGTCCCAGCAACTCCTGGATAGCACGCAGGTCGGCTCCCTCCTGCAGCATGTGCGTGCCGAAGGCGTGCCGCAGAGTGTGCGGATGGACATCCGGCGAGAGCCCTGTGGCCACGGCAATGGCTTTTACGATTCGACCCACACTGCGGGTGGTCAGCCGCCCGCCGCGCCGGTTCACCAGCAGGGCCGGCGTGCTCTTCCCGGCTTTCGCCACCACCTGCCGCCGTGCCGGAAGATAGGCCTGCAAAGCCGACGCTACCGCCGGATTGAAGGGCACGTAACGCTCCTTCTTGCCTTTGCCGCGCACCAGGATGGCCTCGTTCTGCGGGTGCACGTCTTCCAGGTTGATGCCTACCAGCTCGGAGTTGCGAATGCCGCACCCGTACAGCAGCTCCAGCAGCAGCCGGTCTCGTTCCGGAAACGCAGCGGTCTCCGACAGCTCGCCATCCAGCACCCTGTTCATTTCCTCGATGGTGGGCACGCGCGGCAGTTTTTTCGGCAGGCGCGGAGTTGCCACCAGCTTGGCCGGGTTCTGTTCCACCAAGCCTTCGCGCGCCATCCACCGGTAGAGCGAGCGCACCGCCGCCAGCGAGCGCGCCACTGAGGTCTTGCTCAGCCCCCGCTCGTACCGGCGCGACAGGAAACCGCGGATGCGCACATGATCAATCTCCTCCCAGCGCGCCTCGCCGACGTGTGCGGCAAAGCCCGCCAGATCCTTGCGATAGGCGTTGATGGTGTGGGGCGAGGCATTGCGGGCCCGCAGCATGCGCAGAAACTGGACGATGGTTTTTTCGACCGTGGTACGCGGTTCGTGTTGTTCGCTTGCCGTGCCCATGTAAGCAGTCAGCACTCAGCCAGCCACCATTCTCGACAGTCCGTCCGCAAACAACTTTCACGTTGTGGCGCGGGCGCCCTCGCCCGCGTCGGCGAGCGCAAGATGCGCTCGCGACAGCCGGCAAGATGCCGGCGCTACTTAGTAACGAGTAGTCAGCCAGCCACGATTTTCCGACGAACCGGCACCCATCCTTGGGGGCCAAATGCCAAGTGCTAAATGTTAAGTGCCGCCCTTCTTCGCCCTCGGATGATGCTGCCGATACACATTCCGCAGCCGGTCCAGCGCCACATGCGTGTACACCTGCGTGGTAGCAATGTCGGCGTGACCGAGGATGGTCTGCACGGTGCGCAGGTCGGCGCCATTCTCCACCATGTGCGTGGCACAACTGTGGCGCAGCATGTGCGGGCTGGCATGCCGCCCGGCAGCCGCCGAGGCCGCGCTTACCATCTGCCACACCCGCTGCCGGGTCAGACGCTTCGCCCCGCGTCCCAGAAACAGCAACGGCGACGATCGCTTCTCTGCCAGCACTCCGCGCGCCGCCTGCAGGTAGTCCCGCAGCACACGCTGGGCGCTCTGGCCCAAGGGCACAATGCGCTCCTTGTCGCCCTTGCCGCGCACCAGCACGCATCCCAGGTCGAGCTTCAGATCGTCGAGCTTCACATCCACCAATTCGGAAACCCGCAACGCCCCGGCGTAGAACACCTCCAACATGGCGCGGTCACGCAGGGCGATGGCCTCCGCTTCCGCGCCGGGACGCGTGGCCCGCGGACTCTCGAGCAGCCGCTCCAGTTCTGCTCGTGCCAGCGATTTGGGCAGCACCTTCCACTGCCGCGGCGATTCAATGTTCAGCGTGGGATCGCCTTCCGCCAGCCGGTCGAGCAGCAGGTAGCGGTAGAACTGCCGCAGCGCCGAGAGCTTGCGCCCCACGGAGCGCGCGTCCATCGCATTGGCCTGCAGCTCCTCCAGGAACTCCCGCACATCGCGCTGCCGTGCCATGGACAGCGCGCGTTTGCGCCGCTCCAGGAATTCTGCAAACTGCCGCAGGTCGCGCCCGTAGGCCGCGATGCTTAGCGGCGCCAAACCCTTCTCCACCTTCAGGTAGTCGAGAAAGGAGGCGAGCAGGCGCGCATTGCCGAGCGCGGGAGGCACAGACTTAGTATGCGCGTTATCGGACGCTGGTGGGAATTACAGGCCTGATGCCCGGCGGACCGGCTCCTCCGCCGCCCCGCTTTTCTCCAGCAACTCCGCCGCGTAGAGCGCGCCTTCCGGCGTATCTTCGTGCTTGAAGAAGACGAAGGCGTCGCGCCCTTCGGTGAGGTGGCTGCGCATCTTTTCGCCGATCTGCTGCCGCTCACCGGCGCTGTACTCGGGCTTGCGCAGCCGGTAATAGCAGAAATTGGCAGTGCACACATCGGGCACGGTCATGTCTTCGCTCTCCGCCACGCACAGGGCGGCATTGTGCCGCCGCAGCGTGTCGTACACGGCGTCGCTGAACCAGCTCTCGTGGCGAAACTCAAAAGCGCAGCACAGCGCGCGCGGCAGTCCCTCCAGAAACTCGCCCAGCAGCGCGGCATCCGCTTTGAAATTGGGCGGCAACTGGAACAGCGCCGGCCCCATCTTCCCCGCCCGCAGCAGCGGCTCCAGCGAAGCCAGAAAACGCTTCACCAGTTCGTCGCTTCCCTTCAACCGCTTGATGTGGGTAATGGCCTGGTGCGCCTTCAGGCAGAAGCGGAATTCCGCCGGCGTCTCCGCAATCCAGTTCTGCAGGCTCTTTTCGCTGGCCATGTGCCGGAAGGTGTAGTTCACCTCCACCGCATTGAGCCGGGTGGCGTAGTAATTCAGAAAGCTCTTCTGCGGCAGCTTGGCGGGATAAAAAGCCGGCTTCCAGGCGGGATACGCCCATCCCGAAGTGCCGGCGTGCAGCGCGGCCATGTTTCACTCCTGCGTTAGTTCCTGAGATTATATGCGCCGGGGACAGGTGGCCTTCGTAATACCAATAAACCCGGGAAACCGTGCTATAAGACTGATCTATGGGCAGCATTCGCAAGGGCTCCGTTCACCTTTTCCGCTTTGCCGGAGTTGACGTTTTCCTACATTGGTCTTGGTTCCTGGTTGCCCTTTTCGAAATCAACGCCCGCTCTGGCCGTTATTCCTCCGTTGCCTGGAACGCGGCCGAATACTTGGCGCTCTTCGCCGTCGTCCTGCTTCATGAATACGGCCACGCCCTGGCCTGCCGTCAGGTAGGGGGAAATGCCGACCACATCGTGCTCTGGCCCCTGGGCGGTGTGGCTTACGTGGACCCGCCTCCGCGCCCCGGCGCCACTCTGTGGAGCATCACCGCCGGCCCCCTGGTCAACGTGGTTTTGCTGCTCATAATCACCATCGCCGGTATTTCGGTAAAGAACTTGGGAGTATGGCCGGCCTTTCCCAACCTGCATGCCCTGATGCGGGCGCTCTGGTACATCAATTTTGGCCTTCTGATCTTCAACCTGCTGCCCATCTATCCGCTCGATGGCGGCCAGATTCTTCGTTCTCTGTTGTGGTTTGCTCTGGGCCGTGCCCGCAGCCTGATGGCGGCCACTATCGTCGGCTTCATCGGCGTGCTTGGCCTCATCTTTTTCGCCGCATATATTCACTCCGGCTGGTTCGCCATCTTGGCTGTGTTCATCCTGATGAACTGCTGGGCCGGGCTGCGGCAGGCGCAGGCCTTGTCGAAACTGGCGAAGCTTCCGCGGCACCTCGGCTATGTTTGCCCGACCTGCAAGTCCTCGCCGCCAATTGGGAATTTCTGGAAGTGCGCGGCCTGTGGCCAGCCCTTTGATACTTTCCAGACCGGCGCGGTCTGCCCTCACTGCTCCTCCCGCTTTCCC
>DATJFA010000040.1:0-21821 GCA_035496015.1 Terriglobales bacterium
CCAGAAGAACAAGTTGATAGGCCGTCGGCAGCCATTCCACAGCGCGGTCATCCGCCTGCTTTCCACCACAGCATTCCCGCGGATTATTCTTCTGGTTCAACGTTTCGGGCAGACAGGCGTCCCCCGCCGGCCGATTCGTACTGCAAACGATAGATTGAGGAAGTGGACAGGCGGAGTTTAGCACGGCAACTCCCGATGCGACACCACTTGCACGTACATGGCCGCTTGCCCGGCAGGGGCAACTAATTGGTCAAGCACCTCCTGCACCGGCGGAGTTCACCTACAGCATTCCACAACGCAGCCCAGAAATTTGTGAGGCGGGTCACGTTGCGATGGTCGCGGGCCTGCTTTGTGGCGACTAGTCTTCTCAACCCGGTTCTCGCCCGCCACCGCCGTGCGAAGCAAGGCGTCATGCCGAGGCCCTTCAGGGCCGAAGCATCTCGCGTGCAGTGCTGCTCACCGGATTCATCTCTGCTCTGGCGGATTTTTCAGCTGGGCGCCTGTCTCCTTTTGCGCCAAGTTGGTATACACTGCCGCGTTCTCATGTTCTTGCGCCTCTCTCCGCTGCTGCTGATCGCCACTCTTGCTTCTGCCGCTGTGCCGCCTGGCATCCCGCGCGATCTGGCACGCCAGCGCGCAGCAGAAATTGCCAACCTGCGCTATCACGTTTCCTTTGCGCTGGTACCACACGCTGCCACAACCGCTGGACACGAAGAACTCGCCTTCAGCTTGAAATCGGCCGAATCTGTCCTGCTCGACTATCGCGACGGAACGGTAAACCGCCTGACCGTGAACGGCAGCGCCGTTGCGGCCACCTCAGACAACGGACACCTGCTGCTTCCTGCGGACAAACTGCGTGCCGGCGAGAACACCGTAATTTTGGATTTCACTTCTGCCGTGGCTCCCGCCGGCAAGCCCATCATCAGCTACGACGATAAAGACGACGGCAGCCAATATATCTACACCCTGTTTGTGCCCATGGACGCCAGCATGGCGTTTCCCTGCTTCGACCAGCCCGACCTGAAAGGCCGCTTCCAGTTGGAGATTACCGCGCCAGAGGAGTGGACTGTCATCTCCAACACCGAGCCCAGGAGTTCGGAACCGGCAGGCGCCAACCGGCAACGCACCGTTTTTGCCGAAACCCGCCCCATCAGCACCTACCTGTTCGCATTTGCCGCCGGTCCATTTCGCAAATTGGAACGCACCGGGGTCCTCGATTTGCCTGGTCTCTACGTTCGCAAGTCCAAATCGGAGCGTGCAGAGAAGGAAGCCCCTGAAGTGCAGCAGATCGCGAAGCAGGGCATGGCTTACCTTTCCTCATACTTTGCCCAGCCCTTTCCCTTCCCCAAGTACGACATGGTGCTCATTCCCGGCTTTCCCTATGGCGGCATGGAACATGCTGGGGCCACATTTTTGCGCGAGGAGTCGGTGCTCTTCCGCACCGCGCCCACGCGTAGCGACCTGCTGGGCCGCGACCTGCTGGTGCTGCACGAACTTACTCACCAGTGGTTCGGCGACCTCACCACCATGCGCTGGTTCGACGATTTGTGGCTGAAGGAAGGCTTCGCCCAGTACATGGCGTACCAGGCGCTAGACACGCTCAAACCCGGCGAGAACGTCTGGAAGCGGTTCTATGAATCCATCAAACCGGCGGCCTACGAAATTGATTCCACCCAGGGCACCACGCCCATCTACCAGGACATTCCCAATCTGCAGGACGCCAAGTCGGCCTACGGCGCCATCGTCTATTCCAAGGCTCCGGGCGTGCTCAAACAATTGGCTTACGTGCTCGGGCCCGACGCTTTTCGCGACGGCCTGCGTCTCTACCTGAAGGAGCACCTCTACGGCAACGCGGAGTGGAGCGATTTGGTTCATGCCTTCGAGCGCGTTTCACAACAGAAACTGGAACACTGGGCCGACATGTGGATTCGCCATCGCGGAATGCCCCAGGTGGACGTCAGCTGGTCCTGCGACAGTGGGCGCGTCAGCCGGCTCTCGCTTTCGCAGCGCGACGTTCTCGGTGGAAATAATCTTTGGCCCATCGCCACCCAGGTGCTGTTGAGCTACGGCAATGCCGGGCCGGGCATCCGTTTCCGCGCCAGCTTCGACACGGCCAGCGCAAACTTTCGCCAAGCCGTGGGTAAGCCGTGCCCGCAATTTGTGTTCGCCAACGATCAGGATTACGCCTACGGCCGCTTTCTGCTTGACGCCTCCAGCCGGGTGGAAGTCGTGCGCCAGGTGGGCGATGTCCGCGACGTGTTCCTGCGCGCTTTGCTCTGGGGGTCGTTGTGGGAGGGGGTGCGCGTAGCCGAAATTGAGCCCCGACGCTTCGTTGCCCTGGCGCAGCTGTTGCTTCCGCGCGAACGCGATGAATCGCTGTTACGCAGCACCGCCGCGCACACCGTCACCGCCATGCACCGTTATGTAAGCCCGGGCACACGCAGCCAGTTTGTCCCCGCATTTGAGACCATGGCCGATGACCGCATGCTGCACTCTACGGAAAAAGACCTGCGCATCCTGTGGTTCCGGGTTTTGCGAGCCGTGGCGGAAACTCCCGCGGGGCGTGGCTATCTGAAATATCTCCTGAACGGCAAACTGTCCGTGCCCGGCGTGGAACTTCGCCAACTCGACCGCTGGAACCTGGTTACGGCGCTGCTTGCGCTCAACGATCCCGAGGCCGATGCGGTCTTTCGCGCCGAACAGCAGCGCGATCACACCGGCGAAGGATTGAAGTACGCCTACATTGCCGCAGCTGCCCGCCCCGATGCCAAAACCAAACAGCAGTACTTCCAGGACTACCTGCACGACCCATCGCGCCCAGAAGATTGGATTGATGAGAGCCTGGATGCTTTCAACTACTGGAACCAGTCTGAGTTGACCGAGCCCTACCTGAAGCCCGCATTAGAAGCCCTGCCGCAAATCAAGCGCGAGCGGAAGATCTTTTTTTTGGTGGGCTGGCTGGACGCGTTCATCGGCGGACAGCAATCACCTGCCGCCCAGGCCGAGGTGCACGAATTCCTGCGCGCCGCGGACCTGGACCGCGACTTGCGCCTCAAGATCCTTCAAGCTGTTGATGAACTGGACCGCACGGTCCAGATCCGCCAGAAATTTCCGCACTAGTAACTGACTTACGGAATTAGCTGTTGATTGCGTAAAGAGAGAGGAAGCTCGAGCCGTCCCCTTCTCGCGCCAAGAAGAAGTAAGCACCACCGTGATAGAACTTGATCGCCTCTTTGTGGAAGCGTGCGGCTTTCAGCCGCACGAAAAGTAAGCAACAAAGACTCGGGCTTCAGCCCCGGTGCCGCTCTGTCAATCATTGGCCGAAGGGATCTTGCCCGACTCACCCAACACCTGCGCCTTCCAGCACGCCTTCCTCAACGCGGTTCTTGCCTTTCGATTTGGCCTGGTACATGGCCTGGTCAGCTACGTGCACCAGAGTGCGGGAATCAACTACGGGACTCTGCCCCAGACTGGCCCCCACAATGCCGATGCTGGCGGAGATTTGCAGCAGGCCGGCGCTGCTGTTGATGGGATGCGCGATGCTGGCGCGGATGCGTTCCGCTTGCTGCTGCAATGCGGGCGGCATGCACCCTGGGGCCAGAATTAGAAATTCCTCGCCGCCATAGCGGCCCACCAGGTCGTAGACACGCACCGCTTCCGCAATCCGCCGCGCCGAAGTGCGCAGCACCTCGTCGCCCACCAGGTGTCCATGGATATCGTTCACTTTTTTGAAATTATCGAGGTCCAGCATGATGATGCCCAGCGTCGTCTGCATGCGCGCCGCACGTTCGATTTCACGATCCAGGGCCTGCATGATCGCTCCCCCGTTCCATACCCCGGTGAGAGCATCGTGGGTTGCCTCAAAGCGCAGCGCTTCCTGGGCGGCCAGAAGCTGTTCCTGCAGATCAAGAATGCGCTGCCCCACCTTCAAGCGGGCATGCAGTTCGGGAGCATCGAAGGGCTTGCTCAGATAATCGTCCGCGCCTGCTTCCAGGCCGGCCACCAGGTCCTGCTTGTCGGAACGGGCGGTCAGCAACAGCACATAGTGATACTGCTGGCTGGTTTGCGCCCGCAGCTTGCGGCAGATCTCGGGCCCGGTCATTCCCGGCATCATCCAGTCCAGGATCACCAGCTTAGGAGCGTTTTCCGATTGCAGCAGTTCCCAGGCCTGCTGACCATTCTCCGCAGTGGTGACACTGTAGCCCTGGCCCTCCAGCCAGCTTTGCAGCAGGACCCGAAACATGCGGTCATCTTCTGCGATCAGAATGGGCGATTTGTCCACGACGAAGGAGCCGCTGCCGGCTCACCCGGCAGATTTTTAGCAGCGCACCACCCGCCTGAGGCCAACTGAGGCAAGGCACTGCCTGAGCCCATTCTGCTTCGCAACCAATGACTTGCAACTGCGGCAGGCCCATTTGAGAGGTGGGTTGGGTACAAATCTGGGCCGGATTCAAAATGGGAGCGGAAAAACTCAGCGGAGGGATCAGGATCTCAAGGCGATGTCGTAATCCTTAATCTTCTTGTATAGCGAGCTGCGGCCAATACCCAGGCGCCGGGCGGCAATTAGTACCCGGCCATGCTCCTCCTGCAACACCCGGCAGATATGCAGCTTTTCCAGGTCAGTCAGCGTCAGGCTGCCGGCGTCGGCGGATAAAAGGCTCATATCTCGTTCGAAACTGAGGTGTTCGGGGCGCAGGATCGGGCCGAAACCCAGCACCAGCGCGCGTTCCAGCACGTTACGCAGTTCGCGCACATTGCCCGGCCAGGAGTATTCCTGCAGCACCCTGAGTGCAGCCGGGGAGAGGCTGGCGCGCGGAAGACCTGCTTTTTGAGCCGCCGTGGCCAGAATGCATTCACAAAGCGCGGGGATGTCTTCCGGTCGGCGCGAGAGGGGCGGCAACACCAGCCGGATGGTGTTGATACGAAAGTACAAATCGCTACGAAATTTCTTTTCCTGCACCAGCTGATTCAAGTCCCCCTGGGTGGCTGCAATGAAGCGGACATCCACACTGCGGTCGCGCCCACCGAGGCGGTGAAATCGCCTTTTCTCCAATACCCGCAACAATTTAGGTTGGACTTTGGGATCTATATCTACAACTTCGTCGAGGAAGATTGTACCCCGGTCAGCGATTTCAAACAGGCCGCTTTGGGCGACACTTGCTCCATTGAGGGCGGGCTTCTGGTGGCCAAACAGCTCGGCCTCCAGTAACTCACACGATAACCCCGCACAGTTCACATCTACGAAGGGCTCATTGGCACGGGCGCTGTGGGCGTGCAGCCAGCGCGCCAGCACGCCTTTGCCGGTGCCCGTGGCACCCTGGAGTAACAGCGGACTGTCGCAACCGGCTACTTTGTGGGCCTGCTCGGCAAGCTCGCGAATCACCCGGCTGCTGCCCACAAAGGGGTCGAGAATCTCCAAGGTTTCGGTTCTGTTGTTATCGGGCGTTGGGCCGCTTTCTCTCCCCTTGTTTGTTTTCAAGGGGATCGCTCCATCAATCGACCGGGGCGAACTCGTGCAAGTAACAGCCAAAGGGCTTGTGGCCTGCCCGGTGAGCGGTTTTCCATCAAAAACCGTGGCATGAGATGGTTTCAAATTGCACCTGATCTGGTGCTTTGTAAATCCGTACAAGTGCCGACACGATCCAGACATATGGGTAATATTCCCTACATGCTAGGGGCTACGATTAGGGTCTTTCCTGGCCTCGACGAAGAGCTAAAAAGGGCGCTCCCGAAAGGCCCTGGCCTTTGTTCTGCGCGCAGAACAAAAACCCGTGAATTGTTGGATTTACGGACAACCCTGATATGGTGACCGGTTCTCAGGCAAATGGACAAAATTCGCCTCCTGCTCGTGTCCGACTACCGGTTAACCCGCACCGGTCTTCGGCAAATGCTTGTTTCGGTTCCAGATTTTGAGGTGGCGGCGGAAACGGATAATCCCGGGCAAGCGAAGGAGATCGCACAGCGTACCGGCGCTAATGTCATCATCCTGGAGATCACAATCCCCGGCCCACACGGGTTGCGTACCGCCGCCCAAATGGTGGAAGAGGTTTCCGGCGCTCGGGTGGTGGTGATCAGCAGCAATGAAAACATCACTTACGTGCGCTCCATGCTGACTGCTGGTGTGCTGGGTTACGTGTTGCGCAAGGCCAGCGACACGGAGCTATTCCTGGCTATCCGCAATGCGTTCCAGGGGCGCCGGTTTATTGACCCACGGCTCAGCGATTCGCTGGCAGATGTGTTGCTGAATAGAACCAGCGGCAACAATCGCGCGACGGAAGGTCGCCTGAGCCACCGGGAACTGCAGGTACTGCGGGCCATCAGCCGAGGGTTCACCAGCCAGGAAGTGGCACAGCAACTGCAACTTAGCACTAAAACGGTGGAGACGTACCGTTCCCGCATCTACGACAAGCTGGGGCTGAAGACGCGGGCAGATCTGGTGCACTATGCCATCGCCGTGGGCTTACTGGAGATGGAGGACCCAATGGCTTAGATCCGCACGGGCGCCAACACCACCTGTTGCCGAATAGAGCTGGCTGCTCCGATTTCGGTCCGCAGAACAGCCGGGGCATTTCCCGGTCCTTCCTGGGGGAGCACTCCTCACTCAAAAATTCCGTGGTTCGGAACATAGCCTTGAAGGGGCAACCCAGAAGCCCAGTTTTTCGGGGCTTTGCTGCCTCCGGAGCGAAGGCGGAATTGCCGGAAAACCGTGTTTACAAGCCCGTTTCGTTACGGTTTCCGAAATCCCGTCAATTTTGCCCTCCCCCGCTCCGGTGTGACATTTGCCTTTGCCACAACCACGTGCAGGTGGAGCAGACAATTGCTTTTCGTTACGCTTTCCGAATTCCGGTAGCTGAAAGTGCAACCGGACCTGAGGGGCTTCAGGCGTGGAGAATCCCGCCGTGCACATCGCACAAAGGAGCCCCTACGTGAAGAAAATTATCCGTATCCTGATAGCTTCCCTGTTGCTGGCCGGCTCGCTCTCCGTTTACTCGCTGGCCGATGGGCCCAACCCGACGCCGTGCAGTCCGACCACTAAGGTCTGCGGGTAAGGGTCGCAGCTAATAGTTGTGGTTTGTGGGCCGCCGCCTGAAGGCGTTATGCTTCCCAGGGGCGGCCCGCCATGTCTGTGCCTATCTCCATTTCGTACGTTCTTTGGATAGTTGGTGGCCTGGGCTGCCTCCTCACGCTGGCCTTGGTGTTTCACAAGAGGTTGCTGCGGCAGTTTCCATTCTTTTCCCTGTATCTAGCGTTTCACATCATTGAGCAAATTGCCGCTATTGTGGTCTACCGTCATTTTGGAAGGGCGTCCTGGGCTTACGTGTACGAGTATTGGGCGGCTCAGGCGATTGGGGTAGGGATACGTTTCGGGATCATCTGGGAGATCTTCTCGCACATGTTTCGACCCTACGAGGGCTTGCGCGAGGCCGGCGCGGTAGCCTTTCGCTGGGCGGCTGTGCTGCTGCTGCTGGCGGCGATCATCGCGGCTGTTGCGGGCCCAAGCCACGAACCAGATTTTGCTCTTAAAGGCGCGGTGGTGCTGGAGCGCAGCCTGGATGTGGTGCAGTGCGGGCTGCTGGTGCTGCTGTTCCTGTTTGCCTCATATTTTGCGCTGACCTGGCGCAACTACGTATTCGGCATTGCACTGGGTTTTGGCGTGATAGCCAGCGTGGAATTGCTGGCGGCTGCGCTGGCAACGCAGTTTCGCTCTTTCTCCGATATGATCCTCAATTCTCTGCCCCGCATCGCGTATGCGGCGGCAACGATCATCTGGGTGGTTTACCTGGCCGGCTCCGAACCCCCACGACCGAACTTCACAGGATTACCGCAGCACGACCTGGAGAAGTGGAACCAGGAACTGCTGGAGTTGCTGCATCGCTGAACGGGTCCTAAATTCCCACCGAAGCCGCCTTTTCCTGGGGCGTGTGCGCCAGCAGTTGGGGAACGGCGTCAGCGGTAATGGGGCGAGAGTAAAGATAGCCCTGCGCCAATTCGCATCCGAGGAGCTGTAGTTGCTGGGCTTGAGCCTGCGTTTCCACGCCTTCAGCCACTACCCGCAAACGAAAGTTGTGAGCCAGGCTGATAATGATGCGCACCATCTCGCGGCTGGCCTGGTCACTTTCCATTTGAGAAATGAAGCTGCGGTCAATTTTGAGGGTGTCTACGGGAAAGCGCTGCAAGCGGCTGAGTGAGGAATAGCCGGTACCGAAATCATCAATACTAAGGCGCACACCCAGCGCCTTTAACTCCGCCAGCACGCCACTGGCCTTGTCTGCGTCGCCCATGGCTATGGTTTCCATGATTTCCAGTTGCAGGCAGGAGGGAGGCACGCCGGTCTGGCGCAAGGTAGCGGCAATTTCCCGAGCCAGGTCGGGATGCTCAAACTCGCGAGCCGATACGTTCATGCTCATGGAGAGCGGCGGGGCAGAAGCAAACTGCCCCTGCCAATGGCGAAGGTGTTCGCAGGCCTGGAGAAGCAATCCGCGATTCATCGGCAGGATAACGCCGGTTTCATTGGCCACGGCCACGAATTCCCCGGGTGGGACGAGGCGGTCACTTTTCTGCCAGCGAGCGAGGGCTTCGAAACCGACAATCCTGCCCTCCGGCAAGGCCACAATAGGCTGGTAATGGTTGAGGAATTCGCTCCGCTCCAGGGCCTTGCGCAAGTCGGTTTCCAACTGCAACCGTTTGACGGCATGGGCATGCATGGCGGAGTCGAAGACCTCGCAGCGGGCCTTGCCGGCGCGTTTGGCGCGATACATGGCGATATCGGCGTCACGCAGTAATTCCTCAGCGCCGTTGTGGGGAGTAGTGCTGAGCGCAATGCCCACGCTGGCGGAGATCACAATCTCCTGGCCGTTGATGGTGAAAGGGGCGGCGAGCCTGGTTGTGATGCGTTCGGAAACGCGAATGGCGTCGCTGGCGTCGCGAATATCGTAAAGGAGAACAGTGAATTCGTCGCCGCCGAGGCGGGCCAGGGTATCATCGTCTGCGGTGGTCTCAGCCTGCAAACTGGGTGCCGGGCGGGAAACGGTGTCGTCGCGCCGCAAAGATGCGGTCAGGCGCTGCCCGATCTCAATGAGAAGCTGGTCTCCAGCGGTGTGACCCAAACTGTCGTTATAAAGCTTGAATTCATCCACATCAATAAAGAGCACGGCAAATTTATAGCTGGGATGACGCTTAGCCAGGTTGACCACGTGCTGCAAGCGGTCGAGGAAGAGAGCGCGATTGGGCAGGTCGGTCAAGCCATCGTGAAAGGCGTTGTGCACGAGCATCTGCTCAGCCCGTTTTCGCTCGGTGATATCGCGGTTAACAATGACCAGTTTTTCGATGTCGCCCCTGGCATTGCGGATGGCGCTGGCGGTGGATTCCAAGATGCGCCAGGAGCCGTCCTTATGGCGAATACGGTATTCCAGGGGCTGGCCGCGGCCGGTAAGGCGGGCTTTCTCGGCGGCTTCGATTACGCGCGGGCGGTCGTCGGGATGAATTTGTTCCAGGGCCGAGGTCTGCTGCAACTCTTCGGCGGAATAGCCAAGAACCTTCTGATAGGCAGGGCTGTTATAGAGACGCCGCCCGTCACTGTCAACCAGAGCGATCATATCGGCCGCATTCTCGCTAATCAGGCGGAAAAGCTGGTCGCGCTCGGCCAACTGCCGGCGAATACGGTGTAACTGCAGGTGCTGATAGACAGTGTATATATCGAACAGAAGCACAAGGGCGGCCAGGCCCCGCACCCATTCCTGCAGATCTCTCCAATAATCCGCGCCAACCGCGACATGGAACCAGGGGAAAGTAAACGAAATGATCGCGAAGGTGAGCAGCAGGGTAACACTTACAGCAAAGCCCCACAGCCACCATTCCCGGCCCTCGATCTGTCGTAGCTGAAGGAGGCCCCGTTCCGAACTTCGGGCGGAGTCCACCGGCCAAACAGGTTGGTCCTTCGGATTCATAAGGCTAGGGTGATTCTATGCGGTTAAAGGGAGGTGAAAAGTTACGAAGGTCAAGCGAACTGTTGATGCGGAGAAGCATAAAAGGGAGTGCAGATCGCCAAGGAATCCGACGGGAGGAATCCTGCTATTGGAATAGGCGAGCAAATCTGACGAGGCTGGAAACAGATAATGACACCTGTTTCAGAAACAAGTAAGATGCGCCTACCTCTTTTCAGAATCCCTGCCGTGGGGACGTGGCTGAGTGCCCAAGTACGTCGGTTATTGGCTTGAGTGCCACAACCGGAAATGCGGCTTCCCGATACGCGTTCCCCATCGTGCTTCGAAATTGGATAAAAGATACGGCACATTTCACTTTGCCTGCCCAGTTTGCCTCCACGTCAACAACTACACTGGAAAGGACTTGCGAAAAGTGCGGTTCTGCTCGCCTGACCCTTACCAAGCAGGCAAGCTGATACTGTATTCGGTACGTTTCGGCTGCAGGCATCCTCGTTGCATGGCCGAAAGTGTGGCTTTCACCGCAGCCGCTGCCAATGTCAGCATTGCCATCCTGCTGCAGTTTTGGAAAAGGTGGAAAGTGAAGTTCAGTTGCAAAGGTAAACACCCCTTTCGCATGCGCGATCCCAGAACGTGGTGGATACAGCGGGAAAACTCATTCACCAAGACCATCCACTGACTGCCTAAGCGTCTACTATCTGGACCGTTTCTCCCGGAATGGGACCATTACTTTCGCACGAACCACGTCGGGAAAACCCTTGCATCATCCGCGTAACTGGGGATGGTTACTGCAGTGTCTGCCTCACGGTGGATTGGCCGGTATGATGTGGTTGTGCGGAGAACCGTGAGCGACCGGGAAGCAGTAAACGGGGAGAAAGACATTCGATGACCCAACCCATCCTGGAAGGATTGGTGGTGGCCAGCGATGCCGAAGTAGTGAACGTGTTTTCCCGCTCTTTAAGCGACATGGGACTGCGGATGGAAGCACACGCCGATGCGGAGTCGGCGGTCTTGGCCTTGTCGCGGAAGAAGTTTGACGTAGTGATTGTGGACTGCGGGGGCGGGAGTAAGAGCGCGGAGATCCTGAAAACGGTACGCTGGTTGCCCTCAAACAATAGAGCGGTGGTGGTGGCAGTGGCGGGAGAAGGGACCGGTATGCGCGAGGCATTCGCCAGCGGGGCGGATTTTGTGCTCTCCAAGCCGGTGCAGCAGGAACAAGCCACACGGGCGCTGTGGGCTGGCTACGGATCCATGCTGCGGGAGCGGCGGCGCTACTTCCGCCACCGGTTGGATGTGCCCGTAGAGGTGCAACTGGAATCGGGAGAGAAAACGCCGGCGCGCACGCTGAATGTGAGCGAATCGGGGCTGGCTATCAGCGTTAGCCTGGGCATGCGGGCGGGCCAGAAGATCCGGTTTGCCTTCACCTTGCCGGACACGAATCTGCTCATCAGCGGCTCCGCGCAAATCGTGTGGACGGACGGGCGGGGGCAGGCAGGCGCTCATTTCGAAGAACTCAAGCCGCAGGCGCTGGAGGAACTGAAGAACTGGCTAGCGCTGAAGTTCCTCGACCAGGTGGGACGCACCACGGAAGCCTGTTTCGTCAGTCCAGAAGACTCGCAAACCAAACATTGAGATAGCGCGGCATCAGGCTGCGCCGCTCGCCGCCAAAGCAGACTTGACCCGCGCGGGAGTAAACGGAACCTCGCGCAGGCGCGCGCCGGTGGCATCAAAGACAGCATTGCCAATGGCCGCTGCCACCGCGGTAATGGAGAGCTCGCCGGCGCCCATGGCTTTGCCGCGGGTACGGTTGACGAGAACAGTCTCGATGGCGGGCACGGCGATGCCCAGGGGCAAGCTGTGATAGGTAGCCCAACTGGTAGAGGTGATCTGGTGTTCATCCCAGGTGACTTCTTCGCCGAGGGCTCGGCTCATACCTTGCAGGGCGCCGCCTTCAAGCTGATTGCGCAGGCCGGCGGGATTGGAGACGGGGCCGCAATCGGCGGCGGCAAAGAAGCGCTTCACCTGAATGCGGCCAGTGGAGCGATCGACCTCGGCCTCAGCGATCAGGGCCACGTAGCCGTTGTCGCCCTCGTAGGCGACGCAGGCGATGCCACGTCCAGTGGCGACACCGGCCCCGGAACTACTGGAGTTGGGAAAGGGCCGCGGCTCCCATTTCGCGGCCTGGGCTGCCGCCTTCACCACGTCTATCATGCGACTTTCGCTCAGATGCTGCAGGCGGAAAGCGACGGGGTCAGCTTTGGCGCGCGCGGCCAGCTCATCCATAAAACATTCGTGGGCAAATGTGTTCTGCAAACGCAAAGGCGAGCGCAAAGGACCTGTAAAGAACGGCGATTTTAGAGTGTGAGCCAGCACGCGCTCGCTGCGAACGTTGCCGGCGCCACCGCACTTGCCGCTGATGCAGCCAGCCAGATAGGAAGGCACAAGGTTGTGGCCGTTGCGCAATTCCCCGGTGGGCTGGGAGGATTTGCCGGGAACAAAAGCCTCAGGCTCGAAGCCGACGAGCAAACCGGTGATCACATTGCCGGGGTGGTCGTATCCGGGACGGCCACCGTAAGCAGCGGCCCAGGATTCGCAATCCCAGGCGATGATGGCTCCCTTTGCGTCCAGGGCGGCGCGCTGCTCGATGACACAGGGCTGGCCATAGTTTTCGCCCCAGGCCATTTCGTCCTTGCGCGTAAGCTGCACGCGGACGGGACGGCCCACGGCGTGAGACAAGAGCGCGGCATCGTAGGAGACCGTATCGGCCGCGTTAAGGCCGTAGCAGCCTGATGCGCGGGTGAAGATTACGCGGACATTATCGAGCGGCAGGCCAAGGAGAGCAGCCACGCCACTGCGCGTGGGATACACCGACTGAGTGGGCGACCAAACCGTAGCTTTACCGCCGCGGACGTCGGCTACCGCGCAGGAAGCGCCGATGGAGCCGTGCATCTGGTAGGGATGCAGGTAGGTGGCGCGCAGCACCGTGGACGCCGAAGCCAGCTTCTGCTCGGCGTCTTTTGAATCAACTACGAGGACGTCGCGCGAGGGCTGCCGGCGCATGTAGTCGTAGAAAGTTGGCTGCGCGGGGAGATTTACCGGAGCGCTCCAGTTGACTTTCAGCTGGCGGGCAGCCTGCTCGGCCTGCCATTGTTTTTCCGCCACCACGCCGACGAAATTTTTGCGGACAACCACCTTCACCACACCGGGAAGACTTCGCACCGAGCTCTCATCCACGTTGATGACGGACGAACCGAGCGCCGGCGGACGGACAACCCGGCCGTGCAGCATGCCGGGAACGTGGACATTGTGTACGAATTCGAAACGGCCAGTGGCAAGCGCGGGCATATCCATCGAGGGTACCGGCTTCCCAAGCACCGTCCATTCCCCAGGGGTGCGGCGTTTGGCGCTGGAATTCAGGGTGAGGTTGAAGCGCTTGCCGCCGATCAGCTCAGCGTAGCTGACACGCTTGCCGGCGCCGGCGCTTATAACGCCATCGGTGACCGTAAGCTGGTCAGCAGGGATGCGCAGGCGGCGGGACGCCATCTGCAGCAGCGCATCACGCGCAGTGGCGGCAGCATCGGCGAGGCCGCTGGTGTTGAAGTTTACCGGCGTGGATTGACTGCCGGAGGTTGTGCCCTCGTCGGGCGTGACTGAGGTATCGCACTGAATTATCCGCACGCGGTCGAGGGCGACGCGCAGTTCTTCGGCTACAAGCTGGGTCTGGACGGTGAAGATGCCCTGGCCGAAATCGCATTTGCCGGTGTAGGCGGTGACCATGCCGTCGGCGCCTACAGCCAGCCAGGAGTCGAGCTTGTTGGGGTCAATGTGCGACAGGTGCGTGCCAAACGGGCCCTGGGCAACAGCAAAAGGCTCGAGCAGCGAGGAGGCGCTGAAGCTGACGATGAGCGCGCC
This sequence comes from Terriglobales bacterium, assembly GCA_035496015.1. Taxonomy (GTDB): domain Bacteria; phylum Acidobacteriota; class Terriglobia; order Terriglobales; family Acidobacteriaceae; genus JAICWP01. Next base: position 13,854 of record DATJFA010000040.1, read on the forward strand.
AGAGGTCTTCAGGAATTTGCGGCGGGAGAGGGCGGGGCTCATGCGCGCCTGCCTTGGGCATAGCGTTCGATGGCGCGCATCATGCGGGCGTGCACGAAGCAGCGGCAGAGGACGCGTTCCAGGGCTTGTTCTATCTCCGGGGTGGTGGCTTCAGGGTTGCGATCGAGGAACGCTTTCGCGGTGAGCATCACGCCACTGAGGCAGAAGCCGCACTGCGCGGCCTGCTCCTCAATGAAGGCCTGCTGCAGGGGGTGCGGCTTCTCCGGCGTGCCCAGCCCCTCGAGGGTTATGATTTCGGACTTTCCGACGGCGTTGACGGGCGTAATGCAGGAGCGAGTGGCGCGGCCATCCATCAGAACCGTGCAGGCGCCGCACTGACCGAGGCCACAGCCGAATTTGGGGCCGCGCAATTGGAGCTCGTCGCCGAGCACGTAGAGCAGCGGGGTGGCGGGATCAACATCCACGGTATGGGTGCGGCCGTTGACCTTCAGAGCTATGGCACTCATTGCCTTCTCCCGGATGTAAGTGGCTGAATACTCAGACGCAAGGCATATGCTTCTGGTATGCCAGAACATAAGTGGAGCGAAGAAAATATTCGAGGACAGCTTAAGAAAACCTTAAACAGGGTCATTGGGCGCGGGCCTGGGCGCGCAGCGGCAAGGTGAAGTGAAAAACGGAGCCCTGTCCGAGCTGGCTGGTCACGTTGATGGTCCCGCCGTGCGCTTCGACGATAGCTTTGGCAATGGCAAGGCCCATGCCCGTGCCCTGGATGGTGGAACGGTGATCGCGGCCACGGTAAAACTTATCGAAGATGAGCGACTGCTCGAAGGAGTCAATGCCCGGGCCGCGGTCGGAAACACTAATCATCACACTGCCTTTTTTCGCCTCCGCGCTTATGCGCACGGGCGAACCGGGAGGCGAATACTTGCCGGCGTTCTCCAGCAACTGCAGCATCACGCCCTTAATGCGCTCCACATCCATGTGAACGAGAGGAAGCTCCGGCGGCACGACTACCTCGACCGGATGCCCGGAGAGGACCTGGCGTGATTCCTCGACGGCGGCGGAAATCGGCGCCTCGATGGAGGAGTCCTCGGCACGAAGTTCCACCTGGCCGGCATCAAGCCGAGCCATTTCCGCGGCTTCCCCGACTAGGTGGTTGAGCCGGTCGGTTTCCTCGTCAATTACGGTGAGCAGGTCACGACGCTGCTCCTGGGTGAGGCTGGCCTCCGAGAGCAGGCTGCTGGCGGCCGCCTTGATGGCGGTAAGCGGCGTGCGAAATTCATGAGTCACGGAATCGAGCAGAGCAGAGCGGAGGTTCTCTGATTCGCGCTTGGCTTCAGCCTGGCTCAACTTCTCCACCGCGCTGGCGCGTTCAATAGCGATCGCGACCAGACTGCCAATCGCATCACGAGTCTCGCGGGAGAGCACGCCGCCGGCGATGCCAATGGCGCCGGCGATGCGCACACCCAGGCGCAGCGGCATGAAGCAAATCTGATTTTCGGAATCCACCACCGGGTCGCCGCGCGCAGTTACCGATTTCAAATGCTCCAAATCGAGGGCACGAATGTCGGGCTTGGAGCGATAAACGTGGTCGCGGCCGGTGACAAAGACGGCGGCTTCGTTGACCGCGAACGACTCCACCACATGCGCGGGAAGGGCGTTGAGCAGTTCCACAACGTTGTCGGCAATGAGCAGTTTTTGGCTGAAGGAGTAAAGGCGCTCGACTTCGCGGCGGCGGCGATTGGCCTCCGCGGCCTGGCGGCGGGCACGCTCGGCAAGCTGGCTGGCGATGATGGCGGTCAGCAAAAAGGCCCCGAGCGCGATCCAGTTCTGGGGATCGGATATGGTGAATGTTCCGATGGGAGGCAGAAAATAAAAGTTGAAGAATGCGGTGGCCAGGATGGCCATGAAGACGGCGTAGCGCAAGCCCCATGTTGCCGAAACCACCAGGATGGCAAGCAGAAAACTGAGGGCAACGGTGGTGGGGTTGACGTGCACCACCATGCGGTAAAGCGGAACGATGAGGATGACAACCGCCGCAGCTATCAGGAACCGCACCGGGCTGGATAGCCCCCGCTTCATGGACGCATTGTAGCCGACATCGACAATTGTGTTCCCTTCCCGCACAATATGCGCCATGGCCCAGAAAACACCGGAGCAGTGGCTGGAGGAAACCGCGCCCGAGAAAAAAGAGGGCGTGTTCAAGTTGTTTCTGGGCTACGCACCCGGCGTAGGCAAGACCTACAACATGCTCAGCGAGGCCATCCGCCGCCATAGCCGGGGCGAGGATGTAGTCATAGGCGTAATCGAAACTCACGGGCGCAAGCCGATTGCGGAGCTGGCCTCCCGGCTGGAGAGCGTTCCCCGCCGTGAGCTGGAGTATAAGGGCACGATTTTCGAAGAAATGGATGTGGACGCCATCCTGGCACGCAAGCCCCAGGTGGTGGTGATAGACGAACTGGCGCACACCAACATTGAAGGCAGCAAGCACGGCAAGCGCTACCAGGATGTAATCGAGATCCTGGACCACAACATTGATGTGCTCTCCACCATGAACGTGCAGCACATCGAGAGCCTGGCGCCGACGGTGCAGCTCATCACGGGAGTGGCCGTGCGGGAAGCGGTGCCGGACTGGGTGATCCAGCGGGCGCGCGAAATCGTGATGGCGGATTTGACGCCGGAGGCTTTGCAGACGCGGATGCGGCGCGGCGACATTTATCCGCGGGAGCGAGTGGAGCGGGCGTTGAGCAATTTTTTCCGCCCCGGGAACCTGATTGCGCTGCGCGAGCTGGCGCTGCGGCAGGTGGCGCAGGCGGTGGACAAAACGTTGGAGTCCTATCTCGAGGCGGAGAGGCTGGAGAAACGGCCCTCCGTGCGGGAGCGAATCGCGGTCTGCATCAGCTCGAATCCTGCCGCGCAGTACCTGATCGCGCGCGGAGCACGCATGGCGCAGGCGCTGGATGCCGAGTTTTACGTGATCTACATTGATATCGGAGCGGACAGCGCTCCCGAGGACCGGCGCACGCTCACCGATAACATCCGTTTTGCGGAGAGCCTGGGGGCCACGGTGGAGCGGCGGCAGGGCTCGAGCGTGGCGGAAAATGTGGCCGAGTTCGTGCGCGAGAAGCACATCACGCAAATCGTGTTTGGCCGCTCCGCGAGCTCAGGCTGGCGCAAGTACCTGTACCTTTCGGCCATTCACAAGTTTTTGCGCGACGCGCCGCCGGTGGACGTGCACATCGTGACCCAGGAGAGCAAGTGAACGAGCACCGGCGCATCCTGGTGGTGGATGATGAGCCACAAATCACGCGGGTGCTGCGCACCAGCCTGGCCGCGCAGGGATACGACATTCGCGTGGCCAACAACGGCGAAACGGCTCTGGAAATCATGAAGGACTGGACGCCGGACCTGGTCATCACCGATCTGGCCATGCCCAATATGGATGGGCTGGAACTGTGCCGCAAGCTGCGCAGCGGCTCGCAGGTCCCCATTATCGTGCTGTCGGTGAAGAGCGAGGAGCGAACCAAGGTGAAGGCGCTTGACCTGGGAGCCGATGACTATGTGACCAAGCCGTTTGCGATTGGCGAACTGCTGGCCCGGGTACGCGCAAACCTGCGACGGGTTCCAATAGGAGAACCAACCAGCGGCGGGGTGATCGAGGTAGGCGATTTTCGCATTGACCAGGATGCGCATACCGTCAGCGTGCGCGGGCGCGAAGCGCATCTGACGCCCAAAGAATTTGATCTGCTGGTTTATCTGGCGCGCCATCCCGGAAAAGTCCTGACCCATCGCGCCCTGTTGACGGCGGTGTGGGGCGCGAACAGCATGGAACAGCCGGAATACCTGCGCGTGTTCATCGGTCAACTGAGAAAGAAGCTGGAACCGGAAGCAGGCTCGCCAAAATACCTTCAGACCGAGCCCTGGGTGGGCTACCGCTTCGACCCGGGAGAGTGAACCGTCAGATCAGAGGAGACCGAGGCGGAGTTGGCATTCCCACTCCAGGACAACTCCACGGACGTGAGCAGTTCGTCCGCATCCTCCCACGACTGAACCGGGGGCTGCCCGATTTGCCGTAACATCCGGGAAAGCAGCAAGGCCAGCAGCGCAAAGAACGCGACCAGCGCCAGCATTTCGTTCATAAGCTCCTGCCTGAAGCAGCACGCCCGCTTCTCATCCAGCTACTCTCATTGGATAGCGAGCGCTGATAAATCCCACATAAAAACTGCATAAAGAACTCGTAATGATTACGGATTGGCCTTTACGAATGTTTTATGGACTTTTTAGTCGGGTTTTATGGACCGGCGTTTCCAATAGGTGAATGAAGCGGGAGTCGTACACGAAGGCACAGTGCCAACGACTTCACGACGAAACGTGAAGGAACTGATTCGAGAGGACGTTATGCAAGGCGCAGTTTTCATAGTGGCGACAATCGGGTTCTTCATCGCCGCAATAGGCTATGTGTTTTTCTGTGAGAGGGTGAAATAAGGGAACAGCCATGAATCTTGAGTCGGTGGTAATGCTTGCCGTCAGCGTATTGCTATTGGTTTATCTGACCTACGCCATGCTGCGGCCGGAGAAGTTCTGATATGACCGCCAACGGCTGGTTCCAAATCGCAGTATTCCTTCTGGTGGTGCTGGCGCTCACCAAGCCGCTCGGGATTTTCATAACGCGCGTGTTCAACCGCGAGCGGACCTTTCTGGACCCGGTAATGCGGCCGGTGGAACGACTGATTTACCGCGTCACCGCCGTGGATGAAGAGCGCGAGATGGGGTGGAAGGAGTACGCCGTTTCAGTGCTGCTGTTCAGCGGCGTTTCCATGCTGGTGCTTTATGCGATGCAGCGCCTGCAGGGAGTCCTGCCCTTCAACCCGCAGAAACTGGGGAAGGTTGCGCCAGACCTGGCATTCAACACCGCCGCATCCTTCACCACTAACACCAACTGGCAGGCGTACACGCCGGAAACCACCATGAGCTACTTCACGCAAATGGCAGGACTGGCGTACCACAACTTCGTTTCGGCGGCGGCGGGCATTGCCATGGCCATTGCGCTGATCCGCGGCATCGCGCGGCGGGAAAAGGAAACCATCGGCAACTTCTGGGTGGACCTGACGCGTGGCACGCTCTGGATTCTGCTTCCTATCAGCATTCTTGGCGCGCTGGTGCTGGTCTCCCAGGGCGTTCCGCAAAATTTGAAGCCCTACGACACGGTCAAACTGGTCGAGCCTTTCCAGGTGCCCAGGGTGGATGCCAGCGGCAAGCCGGTACTCGGGCCAGACGGCAAGCAGTTAACGGATATGGTCAGCGAGCAGACCATCGCGCACGGGCCAGTAGCGTCGCAGGAAATCATCAAGGAATTCGGCACCAACGGCGGCGGCTTTTTCAACGCTAACAGCGCGCATCCCTACGAGAATCCAACCCCGCTTACCAATTTCCTGGAGATGGTGGCGATTTTTGCCATTGGTTCGGGATTGACCTACACCCTGGGACGAATGACCGGCTCGCAGCGCCATGGCTGGGCGGTGTGGGGGGCGATGGCGTTGCTTTTTGTCGTTGCCGTCAGCACGGCCTACTGGGCAGAGGCGCACGGAAACCCGCTGCTGCCGCGGGCGGTGGACCAGCGTGCCAGCACGCTGCAGTCGGGCGGCAACATGGAGGGCAAGGAGGTGCGGTTTGGCATCGTGGACTCGGCGCTTTGGGCCACCGTGACCACTGACACCAGTTGCGGCGCGGTCAACAGCATGCACGACTCCTTCACACCGCTGGGAGGCATGGTGCCACTGGCCAACATGATGCTGAGCGAGGTGGTGTTTGGCGGGGTGGGCTCGGGATTGTACGGGATGATCATCTTCATCATCCTCGCGGTCTTCATTGCCGGTCTTATGGTGGGCCGCACGCCGGAATACATGGGAAAGAAGATCGAGGCCTACGAAGTGAAAATGGCCATGCTGGTGGCGCTCATTTTTCCGCTGATCATCCTGACTTTTACAGCGATTTCGGTGCTTAAGCCCTTTGGCACCTCCAGCATCTTGAATCCGGGTCCCCACGGCTTTTCCGAAATTCTGTACGCGTTCACAGAAGGGGCCGCAAACAACGGCTCGGCCTTTGGCGGCTTGAGCGCCAACACCCTTTGGTACAACGGCGCGATCGGGTTCGACATGCTGATTGGCCGCTTCCTGATGGTGATCCCGGCGCTCGCGATTGCGGGCAGCCTGGCGCGCAAGAAGGCGGTGCCGCCCTCGCTGGGCACCTTCCCGGTGACCACACCCCTGTTCACGGTGCTGCTGGATTCGGTGATTCTCATCGTGGGCGCGCTGACCTTTTTCCCGGCCCTCAGCCTGGGGCCGATTCTGGAGCACCTGCTGATGGCGGCAGGCAAGACATTCTGAGGATGCAGATGGCTACGAAGTCACAAGACACTTCCCTTTCGCAGCTGGCGCCGAACGTACGGCCGACCTGGCCAAAGAAGAAATCCAGGGCGGTGTGGGACTGGAAAATCATCCGCCGCGCGATTGTGGATTCCCTTTTGAAGCTGGACCCGCGCCACATGATGGGGAATCCGGTCATGTTCGTGGTGGAAGTGGGCAGTGTGATCACCACCATCCTGCTGTTTCAGCGGGGGGCGCAGTTTGGCTTCAACCTGCAGATCACGCTGTGGCTGTGGTTCACGGTGTTATTCGCCAACTTTGCGGAAGCCATGGCGGAGGGCCGAGGCAAGGCGCAGGCCGATTCGCTGCGCAAGGCGCGCGCCGAGACCATGGCCAATCGCCTGCTGCCGAATGGCCGGACGGAAACGGTGCCGGGATCGAAGTTGCGTACCGGAGACGTGGTGATGATCAGCGCGGGCGAGTTCGTCCCGGGCGATGGCGAAGTGATTGAGGGTGTGGCATCGGTGGACGAATCCGCCATTACTGGGGAATCGGCGCCCGTGATTCGCGAGTCGGGCGGCGACCGCTCAGCCGTGACCGGCGGCACCCGAGTTCTTTCTGACGTGATTAAGGTCCGGATCACCTCCAATCCGGGCGAGACATTCCTGGACCGAATGATCGCGCTAGTGGAAGGCGCGGAACGGCAGAAGACGCCGAATGAGATTGCGCTGAACATTCTGCTGGCGGGGCTGACCATCATTTTCCTGCTGGCGGTGGTGACGCTGCAGCCGTTCGCAATTTACTCAGGTTCGCCGCAGACCGTGTTTGTGCTGGTTTCGCTGCTGGTGTGCCTGATTCCAACTACCATCGGCGGCCTGCTTTCGGCCATTGGCATCGCGGGCATGGACCGGCTGATTCAGCACAATGTTCTGGCCATGTCGGGCCGGGCGGTGGAAGCCGCGGGCGACGTCAACACGCTGCTGCTCGACAAAACCGGCACCATCACACTGGGCAACCGGCAGGCGGTGCAGTTCGCGCCGGCGCCGGGGATCACCGTGCAGGAGATGGCCAGCGCGGCGCAGCTTTCCTCGCTGCCGGATGAGACGCCTGAGGGCCGCTCGATCGTGGTGCTGGCCAAAGAAAAATACGGGCTGCGCGGGCGGGAACTGGGGCAGCACGAGGTGCAATTTGTTCCCTTCACCGCGCAGACGCGCATGTCGGGCGTAAACCTGGATGGCTTCGAAATCCGCAAGGGAGCGGCGGATGCCATGGCCAGATACCTGGCCGAGAACGGTTCGGCGCTGCCCCGGGAAGTGAACGCCAAAGTGGAGGAGATTGCGCGCAGTGGAGGCACGCCTCTGGTAGTGGCGGAAAAGAGCCGGGGAGCGCTGGGCGTGATCGAACTGAAGGACATTGTTAAGGGCGGCATTCGCGACCGATTCGCGCAACTGCGGGCGATGGGCATTAAGACCATCATGATTACGGGCGACAATCCGCTGACCGCGGCGGCCATCGCGCGGGAAGCCGGCGTGGATGATTTTCTGGCGCAGGCGACTCCCAAAGACAAGATGGATTTGATCCGGCGCGAGCAGGGCCAGGGCAA